>JAEUQZ010000158.1 GCA_016788965.1 Anaerolineae bacterium
GGGGCGCATCGAGGCGCTTACCGGACTGGACTACATTGCGCTCTACCAGATCACCCGGTTGGTCGCAGGCGCGCTGGCGATCAGCGGCATCTACTACTTCACCGCCGTGGTCTTCCAGAATGTCACCAAGCGGCGAATCGCCACGCTGGTGGCGGTGCTGGCCTCCGGCATCGGCTACGTCTGGATCATCCTGAAGTACATCCCCGGCGTGCCGGATACGCTATTCTTCCCGTTCACCATCTACACGGCGGAACCGAACACGGCCTACACCATCATGGCCTTTCCGCACTTCACCATCGCCACCGGGCTGATTGCCATCATCTTCGCGCTGGTGCTGATTGCCCAGCGGAACCAATCGCTGCGCTATGCGTGGTATGCCGCCGCGGTCTGCCTGTTCCTCAGCTTACAGCACGCCTATGACATGTTCACCATTTACGGCGTGATCGGCATGTACGGGCTGTTCCTGTGGATCCGCGACCGCAAGTTCCCGCTGTTCCTGTTCAAAGCCGGGCTGATTATCGTGCTGGTGTCGGTCTGGCCGGCACTGCAAGCCTTCCTCATCACCAACGCCGATGAGGTCTGGAAGGGCGTGCTGGCCCAGTTCGATAACGCCGGGGCCTGGACGCCTTCGCCGATCCTGCTGCCCTTCCTGATGGGCTTCGGCTGGCTGCTGGCGATCTGGGCGCTGGACATCCGCACCCCCTGGCGTGACCGGGATGATACCCATCTGTTCCTGCTGGCCTGGTTCCTGTCGCACTTCATCCTGATCTACATCCCGCTCAACTTCCAGATTCATCTGCTGAGCGGCTGGCAGGTGGTCATTGGCGTGCTGGCGACCATCGGGCTGTACACGCGGGTGCTGCCGTGGCTGCGGCGCTGGTTCAAGACTGTGCCGGAAAACCGCCTGAAGCTGTGGGCGGCTGTTGGCCTGATCGCCATCGTCATCCCCAACAACCTGTATCTGTTCGCCCAGCGGTTCATCGATCTGCGCCGCGCGAATGCCGCCATCGGCGTCGCTGGCATGAATGAAGAACGCGCCGAACACAACATCTTCTTCCTCTCCAACGGGGAAGTCGCCGCGATGAAATACCTTGAAACGCAGGTCACCGGCCAGGATGTCGTCCTCTCCAGCCTGGACATCGGGCAGTTCATCCCGGCGCTGACGGGAGGGCGGGCGTTCCTGGCGCATTGGGCGCAAACCCTGGACTTCTTTGGCAAGCGCGACCGGGTGAACGCCTTCTTCGATCCGAGCGCAGCCGACTCCGAGCGCGAGCAAACGCTGCGGCAGTACGGCGTGGATTACGTCTTCTACAGCCCGGAAGAAGCCCGCCTGGGCAGCTATGACCCATCCGGTATTCCCTTCCTCACGCCCGTCTTCGATCAGGATGGCGTCAAGGTCTTCAAGGTGGAATTGGGCGGGTGAGCCGCGGCGTATATCGTGACGGCGCGTTGCGGATGGTGGTCACGACGCTGTAGAATGCAGATGCAGTTTAGACGAGCCGATTGCGGACGCGATGTCACCTGAACATCTGGATGAACTGGCCTTTGATTACATGTCCGAGCGGATTGAGACCGTTCGATTGGTTCAGGCCGACTGTTTCGAGTGGATGACGCGCGTCCCGGACGACACCTTCCATGGGGTCATCACCGATCCACCCTATGGCGTGAAAGAGTACGAACACGAACAGATCAAGAAGCGCGATGCCGGAGTGGGCGGCATCTGGCGGATTCCGCCTGCCTTCGACGGACACAAACGCGCCCCGCTGCCGCGCTTCACGGCGCTGAATGCCCGCGAGCGCAAGCTGTTGGCCGAATTCTTCACAGAATGGGCACAACAGATCGACCGCGTGCTGCGCCCCGGCGGGCATGTCTTCATCGCCAGCAATGCGTATCTATCGCAGGTGGTCTTTGCCGCGCTGGTCGAAGGCGGTCTGGAGTTTCGCGGCGAGGTCATCCGGTTGGTGCGGACGCTGCGCGGCGGGGATCGTCCCAAGAATGCGGAAACTGAGTTTCCGAACGTTTCGTCTTTGCCCCGTGGGGGGTATGAACCCTGGGGGTTGTTTCGCAAACCGCTGCCACCGGGCATGAAAGTCAGCGACTGCCTGCGCGAGTTCCAGACGGGCGGGCTGCGACGCCTGCCGGATGGCAACCCCTTCAGCGACGTCATCCCGAGCGAGCGGACGCCGCGAAAAGAACGCGAGATCGCGCCACATCCCAGCCTGAAACCTCAGTCGTTCTTGCGCCAGTTGGTGCATGTCGCGCTGCCGCTGGGTCAGGGAATCCTGCTTGATCCCTTCATGGGGTCGGGATCGACCATCGCGGCGGCGCTGGCCTGCGGAGCGCAGGCGCTGGGGGTGGAACGCCATGCCCCTTACTATGAACTCAGCCGATCCGCAGTCCCGGCGCTGGCCGCCCTCACGGTCAAGCAGAACGGCCGTACCCAACTTGAACTGCCCCTGTTCTGATTACGCCGTCCGGTAAACCCAGTTGGCCGTCAGCTTGTCATAACCCGCCCGGTTGACGCTGGCGGTGATGGTGCGGCGGCTGGACTCCGAACGGCCTGAATAGGTCCAGTCGGATTGTTCAAGCCTCGCTCCGAAAACGGCCTTAAACTCGAACGGTCTGGGTTCGATCTGTCTGGCTCGATCCGTAGGCCGGTTGCTTTCAAAGACGAAAACCATCAGCCAGACTGCTTCGGGATTGTGTCCCTGCCATCCGCTGGGGTAGCGCGAGGCTTTGATCTCGATGCCTTCTGAGGAATGCTGTACAGCGTCGTCTGGGTAAAGCCCTGACGGAATCAGGTCGGGATGCCCGTTATGATATTGGTTCTTCACTAATCCCGCGCAGTGTTTCGGGATCGCATTGGCGATGAATTCGCCCACGACGCTGCTGAAATTGGCAGGCATCAACAGCGTCTCCAACCGGGCGATCTGTTTGCTGTGAAGCTGCGTATTGATGTATCCCAGGAATTCCACAAACTCGCGCATGGCCGCCGCGATATGGGCGATCTGGCAGCCATAGGGCAAAATGGCTTGCGGATTGAAACTCCCATCCTGGACAGGGATGGGAGTACAGGCCAGCCGTTCGAGCGCATCGACCATCGTCAACCGCCGCTGAGGATGGCGACGACCAGCCGCGGCGTGATGAACGACTCGATCAGCGCCGCCGCGATCAGGCCGGGCAGCACCAGCCCGATGGCGATCTTCAGTGTATCGCCAAAGGTGAGCGTCCAACTGCGACCGACGGTCATGCCGCGCGGCGGTCGTGTGACGGCCGCGCCCAGCCGGAGCGAGGCCGCCGTCGCCAGGATGATGACCGGAATCTCCACGATGCCATGCGTCAGAACGGCGACGACCATGAAGGCCGGATCATAGCCCGCCAGCAAAACCTGACTGAAGAAATAACCGATGGCGAGATAGACCGCCGGGGTCAGCAGCAGCGCCGCCGCGCCGAAGGTGAAGATGGATAAGATCATCGCCGCCAGCAGGATACGCCCGTTCTGCCAGACGATCAGCAGGACGGCCAGGCTCTGCACCGGCATGTTGAGGTACTGGCTCATCATATCGGCGGCGCTCGCAAGCGAGGCATCGGCGGGCATGGGCATCCGCCATTCGGGCTGCAAGCCGAAGACAAAGCCCGCCACCAGCGCCGCGACGAACACGCCAATCGTGATCCAGACCGACGGCCCCAGGCGGCTGACGGCTCCCCGGACGCCCAGGCGATACCATTCACCGAGGTTCCGGGCGGGGGTTCCGTCCAGATCGACAGCGCGGACGGCCGCGCCCAGGTTGCGGAGCATGGCCCGCAAATTCAACTGGTCGATGGTGCGGCCCAGCAGTTCCTCGCGGTTGAAGACGGCGTTGCCCACGCGGAACAGCAGCACGGTGGCGACCAGCATCCCGACGATCAGCGCCCACAACGAGCTAATGCCCGTCGGCGATTCGGCATCCGGGGCCAGGAACATGATGACGCTCTCGACCTGGATGAGCAGCGTCATCGGGATGATGATGAAGCTGGCGAGCAGGTTGGCGGCACGGGTGCTGGTCGTCTGGCTGGAGACGACCACCGCCCCCGTGACCATCACCAACGCCTGCACGATGGTCAGCAGAACGATCTGCACCACCAGCATCGGCTGGGGACGCCAGGCCAGTTCGCCGTACAGCAGGCTGACCAGATAGACGGCCATGCCGCCGATGCTCGAAATCAGCGGCGGAATCATCGCGGCCAGCGTCTTGCCGATGTACAGTTCGGTGTTGGTCAGCGGGGTGCTGAGCAGGGGTTCGAGGCTGCGGCGTTCCTTCTCGCCGACGAAGGTTTCCAGCGCCACGACCAGCGAGATCGAGATCGGGAAGAAGCCTACGATCATCAACAAGAATGGAATCGTCCGCTCGCCGATGATGTTCGCGCCATAGTCGCTGACGAAAGCGGTGAAGCGGTTGGCGACAAACTGCGCCAGCCCTGGGAACAGGAACGTCAGGATGACGATGGGGGCGATGATGCGCCAATCGCGGAAGCTGTCGCGCACTTCGCGGCGGGTGACGATCAGCGCGTTGCTGAGCGTCACGCGCCAATCCCGGCGGGACGTTGGCTGAGCCGCGCTGAGGGTAGTGGGTCGGGCTGTGGTAGTCGCCATGCTCATTCTCCCTGACCGGACTCGCCGCTGGAGCCTTCATCTTCTTTGACGATTTGCAGGTAGACATCTTCGAGCGTGCGCGAGACGGGAGCCAGTGTCACTACGTCTACGCCCATCTGCGCTGCCCGCCGCAGCACCGCCGGATTCGCGCGGGAGGGTTCCGGCGTGGAGAAGCGCAGCCAGGTCTCCCCCTGGGACTCGACTGTGACCAGATCACCCAGGTCTTTGCCCAGGCCGTTCATCGGGGCGACGGTGTGGAGTTCCATCATCGGCTCGCCGATGAACTGCCGCGCCAGTTCGTCGAATGTGCCGTTGGCGACGATCCTGCCGGAGCGGATGACGGCGATGTGGTCGGCAAGCTGCTGCGCTTCGGTCAGGTTGTGGGTGGTGATGAGGAAGGTGCGGCCTTCTTCCCGCTGGAGTTCGACGATGCAGTCGCGCACCTGCTTGGCGCTGACGGGGTCCATGGCCGACGTAGGTTCATCCAGCAGCAGCACGGGCGGGTTGTGCAGCATGGCGCGGACCAGCGCCAATTTCTGCTTCATCCCTTTGGAGTATTCGCCCAGCCGCTTGCTGAGGGCGAAGCTCAGGCCAAAGCGTTCCATCAAGGCCAGCGCCCGCCCTTTGCGCTCGCTGGCATCCAGGCGGTACACCCGCCCGAAGAAATCCAGGTACTCGACGGCCTTCATGCGCTCGTAGAGTCCGTGCTGCTCGGTCAGCACACCGACGTTCAGCCGCACCTGTTCGGGTTCGGTGACGACATCGTGGCCGGCCACCCGCGCCCAGCCCGCAGTCGGAGACAGGATCGAGGTCAGCATACGGACAGTAGTGGTCTTGCCGGCGCCGTTCGGCCCCAGCAGCGCCAGCACATTCCCAGCCGGGACGCGCAGGGAGACCCGATCTACGGCGCAAAAACGGTCGAACGTCTTGGTCAGTTCGTGGGCTTCGATCATCATCGATCCCTCGTGGAAAAATTGAGGACAGCTTCATTCTAAAGGCAAAATGGATCATCTGTACCCCTCTGAAATGAGGGGTACTTGTCGATTATCGCACATTCGGGGCAGTCGCGGCCTTAAGGCTGACCGAGGAACGAGTCGGTGTCACCCGTGTCCGCGCTGAGGCGGCGGGCTACGGCTTCCACCACAATAGTTGGGCTGTCGATGGGCAGCGCATCGGTCGCGTAGACGTTGGTGACTCCACCCACTTCCGCGTTGAAGAACAGCGTCGTCCCCGCGCAGGCGAAGACTGGATTGAAGGCGATGCCGCTGCTTTCCGTGAGCAAACGGGTCTGGCTGCTATAGGCATCCAGGACGCGAATCTGCTTGTTGGGCAGGACGGTCAGCGTGTAGGCCAGCAGACGGCTGTCCGCTGACCAGGTCGGTTCCGCCAGCGGCCCGCCGGGATCGGATATCGAGGCCACCATGGCCCCATCCTGCAAGCGCACGACCAGAATCACGCTGTCCGGGTTGTTCGACCGCACCGAACGGTAAGCGAGATACTGGCCGTCGGGCGAGAAGGCGGGCTGATCGTCGATGCCCTGACCATCGCCGACGCGCGTGACCAGGCCCGACTCCAAACTCAGCAGATACAACTGCCAGCGGCCATCCCGGTTGCTGCGGAAGATCAGGCGCGTTCCGTCTGGCGACCAGGCCGGATCGAGATCGTCGGCGCTGTTGAAGGTGAGCTGCTCTTCCGTGCCACTGCCTACATCGGCGCGGAACAATTCCCAGTTCCCGCTGCGATTCGAGGCGTACAGGATGCTCTGCCCATCCGGCGACCAGGCCGGGCGACCTTCGATGGCATCGTTGAAGGTGAGCTGCTGCGTCGGGCGCTGGCCGCCCGAATCGGCCACGAAGATTTCCCAACTCCCGGTGCGGCTGCTGCGGAAGGCTACCCACTCCCCATTGGGCGACAGGCTGGGAGCTTCATCGTCGGCGTCACGGCCAAACCCGCGCGAGACGTTGAGCGGCGGCGCGTCGCCCTCCAAATCCTGACGGAAGATTTCCTGGTTGCCGGTGCGGTTGCTGACGTACAGCACCCAGGGTACGCATTCGCTCGTGCAGCCCACGACCGGCGTCCAGGCCTCAAACCGCGGATAGCTCGGTTCAGGAAGGCCGCTGCTGAGGTCGATGGTCGGGAAGGGTGGATAGGGCGACTCCGGCTGATCCAGCAGCGGCGTGGTCAGCACAGATGGCAGCCGTCCACTGCGGCTGGCGAAGTCCTGAAGGCTGGCATCCAGCGCATACAGATCATCGGCATCGGAGGTCGTCAGCAGCGCCGCTTCGGCCAGCACATCCACCGCCGCGCCATCCATCGTGGGTGCGGCAATCCGCGCCAGATTGGGATTGCCCTGCGCGTCGGTGTTGAAGATCAGGCTGCTATCACAGCGCCAGGCCGGTGCGTACTCGTCCGAGGCGCTCTCGGTCAGGAGGCGGCTGCGTCCGCTGGAGACCTCCGCCAGATAGATATTCAGGTTGCCGTCTACATCGGACTGGTAGGCGATCATCGTCCCATCCGGCGACCAGACCGCGTTGGCGGCATTGCCGCTCGGATCAGAGAACACTCGACGCAGACCTCCGCTGGTCTCGATCACCGTGATGACGCTGGTCGAGCGCGTCGGGCTGATCGACCGGAAGGCCACGTGGTGGCTGTCCGGCGCGAAGGCCGGCTCGAAATCATCGTTCTGGCCGTTGCTCAGGCGCAGCAGCACCCCCGTCTGCGGAGCCAGCATATACACCTGCCAGCGCCTATCGCGGCTGCTCTGGAAGGCGATCTGCCCGCCGTCGGGAGACCAGGTGGGGTTGATATCGCTGGCGGCGTGATCGGTCAGGCGGCGTTCCAGCCCGGTGGTCATGTCGAACAGATACAGTTCCCAGTTGCCATCCCGGTTGGATTGGTACACCAGGAATCCGTTCGGCCCCCAGACTGGATTCAGGTTGTTTGCCTGCTGAGTATAGGTGATGCGCCGCTGCTCGGAGCCATCGCTGCGGGCGATATAGACTTCCCAGTTGCCATCGCGGTTGCTGGAAAAGGCGATCCAATCCCCGTTGGGCGAACGGCTGGGCGTGATGTCGTCCGCGCCTATTCCCTGGGACACATTCACCGGCGTGCTGCTGCCATCTTCCAGGCGCATGATCTCCCAATCGCCGGTCTGGTTGGACTGGTAGATCGTCCCCGGCAGGCAGGCGCGGGTGCAGGCTGGGATCGGCTTCCAGGCTTCGTTCTCCCCGGCAGCGGCATTCTCGCGGTTGGCTTCCGCCAGCGAGGTCGTGATCGGCACACGGTGTTCATCGCTGACAGGCGGGGTTTCGTCGCTGTCCACCGTCGCCCGGTTGACCAGCGGCCCCGGCACATCGTCCGGCTGCACCTGATAGCTGCCGTTCACCGTCACCGATTCGCCCGGCTCCAGGATGCCCGGCCCGCTCTGCCCATTGACCAGCAGGCCGCGGATGCCGATCAGCGGATCATCCAACCGCACATTGGTCAGGTCGGTTTCACCTTCATTGGAGATGGTGATCTGGAAGGTCACGAAGTCGCCCAGATAGGCCGGGCCGATGCTGCCCGTTTTGACGATGGTCAGCTCGCTGGTTCCGTCATTGCTTTCAACGGCGACCGACTGCGGCACTTCCGTCGGTCGTGGAATGGGGGTGGCCGTCGGGGGAATTGGCGTGCTGGTCGGCACGGGTGTATTGGTCGGGCGCGGCGTATTGGTGGGTAGTGGCGTATTCGTCGGACGCGGCGTTGGGGTGGCCGACGGGACAGGGGTGCTGGTTGGCGGGAGCGTATTCGTCGGACGCGGCGTGTTGGAGGGTGGCAGCGTATTCGTCGGCGGGAGCGTACTGGTGGGCGGCAGTGTATTGGTGGGCGGGATCGGCGTATTGGTCGGCGGCGGGATCGGCGTATTGGTCGGTGGTGGAATGGGCGTGTTGGTCGGTGGCGGCACAGGCGTATTGGTCGGTGGTGGTGGATCGGTCGGTGGCGGATTGGTGGGCGGCGGATCAGTCGGTGGCGGATTGGTGGGCGGTGGGTCGGTGGGGATGTCTGTTGACTGGAGGGGTTCCTGGAAACGCGGCGCATTGACGCGCGGGGCGAACAGAATCGCCATGAACAGCAGCAGTACCACCGGCGCGATGATGAGCAGATAGGGCAGCGTGCCCTTACCTGACGGGTCTCTACGTTTCATGATCTGCCTGCCCAGTCATCCGATGACGACACCTTACAGTCTTCAGCATTCAATGACCATTATGGCACAATCCGGCTAGAAGGGCACATCTGGGTAGGTGTTTTCCGGGTTGGATAGTTGCTCTGGCGGTGGATTTGCGTTCAAATCATGTGGTTGTGCCTTGTCAATGGGCAGGCTGCCCGGCAGTGGTGTTATGCCAAAATACCAAGAACGAATCCTGGTCGTCGAAGATAACCCGGCGATGCGGAACTCGATCAAGCTGGCGCTGAAGCTGGCAAACTTCAGCGTCCTGTTGGCGAAGGACGGCATCGAGGGGCTGGAAAAAGTCCACACTCACTATCCCGACCTGATCCTGCTCGACCTGTCAATGCCGCGTATGAATGGAATGCAGATGCTCGACGCGCTGAACGCCGAGAACATCGACATCCCGGTGATCCTGATGACCGCCGAGGGCAACGAAGAGATCGCCGTCGAAGTCTTCCGGCGGGGCGTGCGCGACTACCTCATCAAGGGCAAAGACAGCTTCGATGTGGATGTCTTCCTCGAATCGATCCAGCGCTGCCTGAAAGAAACCCGGCTGCAAAAAGAGCGCGATCAGGCGGTCTACGATCTGCGGATCAGCAACGCCCGGCTGAACCGTCACCTGCGGGACATGAAGGTGCTGTACGAGATCGGTCGCAGCATCACGGCGCTGATGGACTCGGACAGCCTGTGGCAGCGGATCATCGGGGCGGCGACGATGCTGACCGGGAGCGAAGAGGCCGGGGTGTACGCGGTCGAGAACGGGCAGTTGTTCTGCCGAGCGATCAAACGCGCCTCGGATGAACGGCCGACAGCGGCCAGTTTCCCGGCCAATGAACCGCTGGCGGTGCGGTGCATCGAAAGCCGCGCGACTGTCACCCAGGAACCGCAGTACGAAAACCAGGGCGCGTTCATCGGCACGGCCACGGTGACGGCAACGCAGGCGCTGGCCGCACCGCTGGAGTTCGGCGGGCAGGTCTTCGGGGCGCTGCTGGTGCGGAATGTGTCCGCCGGGGCAACGAGCTTCAGCGACCATGAAGCGGCGCTGCTGAACGCGCTGGCGGTTTACGCGGCCATCGCCTACCGGACGCAGGGGAGCGTCAGCAAGATCGATACGGCCACTGTGCCCAGGGCAGCCCGGCTGAAGCCCAAGAAGGTGTTCATCTCCTACAAGCGCAGCGACTACGACGTGTTCGTGAAGCCGCTGGTCGATCTGCTCAAGCTGCACGACATGGATGTCTGGGTGGATCAACATCTGTTGGAAGTCGGGCAGGACTGGATCGAAAAGATCGAGATGGCGCTGGACGAATGCGCTGTGATGGTACTGTGCGTCTCGCCGGAGGCGCTGGCCTCACGCTACGTACAGACCGAGTACCGCTCGTTTTTCCACCAGGGCAAGCCGATCCTGCCGCTGATCTGTAAACCGGCGCCGCTGCCCCCGCTGCTGATCGGCATCCAGACGATGCGCTTCTCGGACGTGGAGCGGTTGGTAGCGCGCGTCAAGGTGCTGATGAGCCGGGAGAAAGCATGAGCGACACGCAGTCTTTTGAACTCTTCGACCTGCGGGTCACGGTGACGGCCATCGAAGGCCGCTCGGTGTGCGGGTTGCAGGTCGGGGATTACTTCGAGCTGACCGAGAGCAACCGCGTCCGCATCCCGGCAGGGAAGCACTTCTGCCTGTACGCGCTGGGGGCGGTGCTGCCGCTGTTGGCGGCCAAGCAGCGCCAGATGGCGGCCAACGACTGGCTGGAACGGGACTCGCTGGTGGCCTGTCCCGACCCGGACGAACGGCTCATCATGCGGATCGAGCGGATGGGGCGGCGGACGATGGACAGCAGCGAGTTGACGTGAGCCTGGTCACTCTTTTGAGGGAGGTTCGGCGGGGCGACGCTCCGCCCGGTTCAAACCTCTGTCTGAGTGAAAAAGCCTGCTGAAGCAAGCTGGAAGGCGATGCCGAGCGCGGTTCTGGGCGGCTATTCGGCGCGTGGGGGGAGTTTGCCGGCGTTGTAATCGGCCAGCGCCTGCCGCGCGGCAGGGT
>JAEUQZ010000159.1 GCA_016788965.1 Anaerolineae bacterium
CCTTCGCCAGCGTGGTGTAATCCCGCAGCCGCAGATCATCCCGGCGCGGGATGTTGAACGTATTGCGGATGGCCGCAAACGTCTCGGCCTGCTTGACCGTATCCACGCCCAAATCGGCTTCCAGATCGAGGTCGAGGTCGAGCATGTCGGTCGGGTAGCCCGTCGCCTTCGAGACGATCTCCAACACCTGCGCCACCACCGGATCGGCGGTTGTAGGAACCGGAGCGGAGGGCGGCGCACTCATCGGCTGGACGAGTACCGAAGGAGCGACGGGGGTGATTGGAACGCTGGACGGCTTCAGGTCAGGCCGCATCTCGCGGACGAAGCCGATGACCTTCGCCAGTGTGGTGTAATCCCGTAGCTTCAGGTCGTCCCGGCGCGGGATATCGAAGGCGTTGCGGATAGCCGCGAACGTCTCCGCCTGCTTGACCGTATCCACCCCCAGATCGGCTTCCAGATCGAGGTCGAGGTCGAGCATATCCGACGGATAGCCTGTCGCCTTCGAGACAATCTCCAACACCTGCGCCACCACCGGATCGGCAGTTGGCGCGGTTGAAAGGCTGACGGGAGCAGGAGCCGGTGCGCTCGCTGATGGAGCGGGCGCGACTGCTACGGGCACAGCTTTCAGATCAAGCCGCATCTCGTGTACGAAGCCGATGACCTTCGCCAGTGTGGTGTAATCCCGCAACCGCAGATCATCCCGGCGCGGGATGTCGAAGGCGTTGCGGATGGCCGCGAACGTCTCGGCCTGCTTGACCGTATCCACCCCCAGATCGGCTTCCAGATCGAGGTCAAGGTCGAGCATATCCGAAGGATAGCCCGTTGCCTTCGAGACGATCTCTAACACCTGCGCTACTACCGGATCGACAGCAGGCGCAGCGACCACCGCCGGAACAGGCGAGGGAGCAGCGACAGTCACCGTTGCGGCAGGAGCCGTCACCACGGCGGGCGCAGCCGGACGCATCGGTTCAACCACGCGGGCGGACACAGGCGCTTCCTGGATGACGACCGGACGCGCGGGGATTTCCGCATAACTAGTGACTGACCCATCGATCCGCGTGCGGAGGGCCGGCCCCATGCCGTACTGCCAGCGTGCCGCAGCCGGCTGGCGCTGCGGCATACCGCGTTCCTTGATCCGCAACACCCGCTTTTCAACCTCAGTTTCGGCCTGATCGTAGCCGCTGACCTCATCCAGCCAGCGTTGATAGCGCGGCTTGTCGTCCAGGCGGTCAAGGCTGCCGGGAATGCGGCGGGTCAGGCTCATGGCGATCTGCGAGCCAAAGCCTGCCGAAAGGTGCAGCGAATACTGGACGTTATAGCGTCCGCCTCGGCTGAGGTTGAGGACGCCCAGATCGGTATCGACTTCCTTGAAGTTGGGCACTGGCGGAACGATCCCGTGTTCCAGGATTTTGAGGGCGATGACATCTTCAATGCCGACGCCCATCGGATGCCCGGTGAAACCTTTGGTGTTGGCAACAATGATGTTGTTCGCGCCGCTGCCGAAGACGTGCCGCAGCGCGACGATCTCGGCCGCCGCACTGCCGCCCCGCGCCGGGGTGAAGGTCTCATGGGACATGAAGACCATCTGCGGAGCCATCACCTGACGGTTCAGGCCGAAGCGCTGTTCGGCTGTCCTGACCAGATCGTCCATCACCTGGGCGATGTGGTTCACATCCAGGCGCGTGCCGTGGAAGGCGCTGTTGCGCGTCTCCGTGCTGAGCATCTCGACGATGCCGCGCATCCCGCGCTCGCGGACGACATCTTCGCTTTCGACGACCATCGCGCAGGCCCCCATCCCCAGGATGGTTCCGTGACGGCGGCGGTCGAAAGGCAGCGCAGCGTTCTCCACGCTGTCATCGGTGGCGGCTGCGCCCGTTGCCAGGAAGCCTGCTCCGATCCACTCCATGAGGCCTTCGCTGGTGACGTTATCGGCTGCGACGATGATGACCCGCTGGCAGCGTCCGGCGCGGATCCAGTCTTCAGCAACCGCCAGCGCCTGGGTGGTGCTGGCGCAGGCCGCGTTGACATGGGTATTGGGGCCGCGCGCGCCAATATATTCAGCGAACTGGCTGTGCCCCATCGCCAGGATGCGGAAGATGAAGCGGCGGTCGAACTCGTAGGGTTCGCGTTCCATCTCTTCGCGCAGCACGGTGATGCGGTGGTTGATCTCGCTCAGACCTTGCAGGTCGGTGATGTAGCGGCGCAGATCGTTGAGCAGGTTGAGCTGATCCAGGCGGTTCTGGTAGTTGAAGTAGCGGGTGAATTCATCGGCAAACCGATCCCCACCGGGGAAGGCGCTGGCGAAGACCACGCCCGTCGTATCACGCAGCGCGACGGGCAGCATCCAGCGATCCGGCAGTTGTTTGCCCGTCGTGGTGTTGCGGTAGGTCATGACCAGCGGAATACCCGCTTCACGGAGGGCATCTAGCCCGGCAGCGATGGAAAGCTGGGTCGTGGTGTCGAGCGCCTCGATCAGCTTGGACGGGACGCCATATTCTTCATTGAGGTCGAAGTATCCCGGACGCCCGGCCAGTTTGATAACCTCGCTGGGGTCAGTGATGGTCTCGAAGCGGTTGTTGCCATCGTCGGATTTGACCAACCGGGTGACACGCTTCGCCAGCATCCGCTTGCGGAACCGTTCCGGGATGAGGTCGATGAACTGTTCGCCCCGCAGGATGCGGGCGGCGTTGTCCGGGTCCATGACGGGCTTTTCCGCGCCGGGCAGCCCCAGCCCCGTTCCGGTAATGACAACGGAACCGAGCGGCGGGGTATTCCGGTCGTAGACCGCCGGAGCGGGAGCCGTAGAGCCGTTGGTATTGACGCGACTGAGCGCCTGCTCCACTGCCTGTGTCACGGCCTGATTGATCGCGTCGATGTTGATTGGTGGCTGGTCATGATTGGAGGACGCTTCTGGCGCGTTCACTTCCACTTTGGGCTGCGGGACTTCGGCAGTGGCAGAGTAGCCCGCCGCGTACAGTCCGCACAGCGCCTGATTGAAGGTCGCCAGATCGCCCGTCTTGGGGTGATTGGTCAGCAGGGATTGGACTTCGGGGATGCTGCCGAAGATGTCATCGGCGAAGCCCTTGAGCGCCCGCTTGGGGCCGATTTCGACGAACATCCGCACGCCGGCCTCGAAGAGCGTTTCCATCCCTTTGACCCACTGCACGGGCGAAGCGATCTGCTGCTGGAGCAGGTCTTTGATGGCATCGACGGTGGTCGGATAGAGCGCCCCGGTCACATTGGCAACCAGCGGCAAGCGCGGCTCACTGATCCGCAAGCGATCTAACACCTGGCGCAGCGGCCCGGTCGCGGGAGCAACGATCTGGGTATGAAAAGCATGGCTGACTGGCAGCGGCAGGGCTTTGTAGCCCTTCTCGATGAAGATTTCGACGGCCTTCTGAACGGCGGGTGTCGCGCCACCGATGACCGCCTGGCTGCGGCTGTTGATGTTGGCGGGGACAACGTAGCCATCAACAGATTTCAGCGTTTCTTCGACGACATCGAAGGGAGCCAAGACGGCAGCCATCGCGCCGTTATCCGGCACATCGATCTTGGTCATCTCGCTGCCACGCGCAGCCGCCGCTTCAAGGGCATCAGCGAAGGGCATGATCCCGGCGGCGATCAACGCGGCATATTCACCCAGCGAATGCCCCATGACAATATCGGGTTTGAAGCCGTAGGATTCCAGCAGGCGCAGGATGGCGATGTCCATCGTCAGCATGGCGGGCTGGGTGATGGCCGTCTGCATCAGGTCGATTTCAGCCTGATTGATGGCGCTGGTGTCGCTGCTATCGACAAAGATATAGTCGGTCAGTTTGCGACCGAGGATCGGCGTCATGATGCGGTCGGCTTCGGCGATCACCTCGGCCACAATGGGCGAGACGGCCGCCAGTTCACGCCCCATGTTGACGTACTGGCTGCCCTGGCCGGGGAACATGAAAGCGACCTTGCCGGGCTTCGCGCCGCTGCCGCGGAAGATTCCCTGAGACTGAAGCGGCTTCCAGGCTTGCAAGCTGTCGAAGCCCATCGCTTTCTGTGCCATCTGCATCCGGTGGACGAGTTCATCATGGTTGCCGTAATCGATGACCAGGCGTTCCTGCGAACGCAGATCGACGGCGGCGGGCAAGGTCTTCGGCGGCATCCAGCCGTTCTGGACGCGCTGAAGCAGACCATCCAGTTTTTCCTTGAGGTCGCGCGGCGTCTTCGCGCCGACGGCCAGGATGCCCCGCACCGGAGCCGTGGCTGACGGCGGTGGGCTGTCCAGCACAGAGGCCGACACGGATGGCGTCGAAGCAGGAACGGATACCCCCGCAAATTTGCGCCGTTCAGAGTCCAACAGGCCGGGGACATGTTCTTCCAAGACGATGTGGAAGTTCGTGCCACCGAACCCGTAGGCGCTGACGCCGCAGCGCCGGGGCGTGCCGTTGCGTTCCCAATTCTCGGCCTCATGGATCAGACGGAAAGGAGTCTGCGCGAAATCAATATTGGGATTGGGCCGCTCGGAATTGAGGGTTGGGGGCAGGACTTTGTTGTAAACGGCGAGGGTGGCCTTTAAGAGTCCCGCTGCGCCCGCGCCCGCTTTGAGATGGCCGATATTGCTCTTGACCGATCCGAGGCCGATGCTGTTCCGTCCCGCGCCACCATATAGCTTGCTCAGGCTTTCGACCTCGACTACATCGCCCACGCGGGTGCTGGTTCCGTGAGCTTCGACCAGCGTGGCAGTGGCGGGGTCCAGCCCGGCGTTTTCCCAGGCACGCTGCACAGCCATCTGCTGGCCGATGGGATTGGGTGCGGTGATGCCTTTGCCGCGGCCATCACTGGAACCGCCGACACCCCGAATGACAGCATAGATTTTGTCACCGGCGCGTTCGGCATCTTCCAGCCGCTTGAGGACAAAGGCGGCTGCGCCTTCGCCCATGACGAAACCATCCGCGCCATCGCCGAAGGGACGGCTGCCGGTGGCACTGAGCGCGCCAATCTTGCAGAACTTGATGAAGGTCGCCACGCCCATGTTCCGATCCACACCGCCGGTCACGACCACATCGACATGATGCTCGGTGAGCATCTCGACGGCGGCATTGATGGCCGCGAAGCTGGCCGCGCAAGCGGCATCGGTGATGAAGTTGGGGCCGTGCAGGTTGAGGACATTGGCGACGCGTCCGGAGACGATGTTGGGCAGTTCGCCGGGCATCGAGTCTTCAGTGATGGGGGGGAAGCTGGCTTCAACCACACTGTGCCAGCCTTCCAGAAGGGCGGTCTGGGTTTGTGCGGGAAGCTGCTGAAACTCGGCGACCGAACGCATGGCGCGGGCATATTCGGGATACATCGCCCGCAGGTAGGTCTGGTAGTGCAGTTCGCCGCCCATGGCCGTGCCGAGGATGACGGCGGTACGGTCGGTATCCAGCGGGCGTTCCGGGTAGCCGTAGTCGGCCAGCGCGTCGGAGGCGATGCTCAGTGCCCAGTGCTGACCCTGATCCATCGCGGCCGCGACTTTGGGCGGAATCTTGTAGCGCTTCCAGTCGAAGTCAAAGCCGCGCACCCAGCCACCAATGGTGCTGTAGGTTTTATCCGGCGCATTGAAATCGGCATCAAAGTAGTCAGCTACATTCCAACGATCCGCCGGAACCTGGGTAATGCTGTAACGGCGGTTGACGATGTTGTTCCAGAAATCGGCGACGGTCGGCGCATCGGGCAGGATGCAGCCCAACCCGACAATCGCAACAGCCCGTTCAGCTTTTGACTCCATATGCTTGAGCGCGGCGTTCAAGCGCGCCGCGCTGTCCCCCTTTCCTCAACCCATCCGGGTCGTTCATGTCCTAGCCTGGCTTAGCAAATACCTGATTCAACTGTGCCGCCGCAAAGTCCATATCGGCGATCAATCCATCCTGCGCCTGATAGATGGCGGGCAGGTTCAAACTCTGGGCAAGCTGCGGGTCGGTCTGTCCAGCGCCGAGCGTCCAGCGCAGGCCATCAGCGGCGACCTTGAGCGCGGCTTCGCGGGCGAAGATGCGCGACAGTGCCTGACGCATTGGAACATCCAGGGCGATGGCCTCGGTCGGTTTCTGGACGACGCGCTCGGCGAAGATGGCTGCGCCTTCAGCAAAGGCTATCAACTCGCCCAGGCGGAACAGAATATGTTGGTGGCGGGTCAGACGGTCGAGGCGGCAGCGTTCCAGTACAACGGCCAACGCCCGCAGCGCCAGCGCCGCGATGCCCGCGCCGTTCTGTGGTTCGCGCTGGTGAAGCGCATCAAGCCGGGCTGCCCAATCCAGGTAGAAGGCTCCACGGGACTTGAGATGCGACTGCCAGCGGTCGCGGGCAATCGTCCATTCCATGATTTCCGATGTGCCCTCATAAATGGTGGTGATGCGGACATCACGCTTGATCTTCTCGACCATGTACTCGCGGGTGTAGCCATAACCACCGTGCCCTTGGATGGCATCATCGGCGGCCTTGTTGCCGGCTTCGGTGGACAGGTACTTTGCTACCGCGCCTTCGGTTGCCAGACCTTCCTCGCCGCTGTCCAACCGTTCGGCCACCCACTCGATGTACGAGCGACTGGCCTCCAGACGGGCGGCATTGGGAACGATCAGCTTATGGGTATAAGCCTGTTTCTGGCTGAGGGGCGCTCCACCCTGGATGCGTTCCTGCGAATAACGGATGACGCGGCGGAGAGCCTCCCAGCCCGCACCCATCCCGAACGCGCCGACCATCAAGCGGGTGTAACCGAAGACAGCCTGGGCTTCGGCAAGGCCGTTGCCTTCAACGCCGCCCACCATGCGATCCACGGGGACATATACATCGTCCAAATAGAGCGCGGCGGTATTGCTGGCGCGGATGCCGTGTTTATCCTCTGGCTTGCCGTGGGTGAAGCCGGGAGCATCCTTCTCGACAATGAACCAGGTGGGGCCACCGGGAGCCAACGCCAGCACGGTGTAGACATCGGCGACACCACCGTTGCTGATCCACTGTTTGCGGCCGGTGATTTTGTAGCCGACGACCTTGCCGTCTTCTTCGACAGGGACGGCTTTGGTGGTCATGGCGGCTAGATCGCTGCCGGCTTGCGGTTCAGTCGCGCCATAGGCCAGCAAGAGCGACTCTTCAGCGATGCGGCCCATCCAGAGTGTCTTCTGTTCGGGCGTTCCACCGACCGTGATGGGATCAGTACCGAGAAAGGTTGCCAGAACACCCGTGGCAACGCCCAAATCGAGGGAGGCCATCAATTCCGACACGCGGTAAATGTCATATGCCCCGCCACCCAGCCCGCCGTATTGTTCTTCGATGAATGTGAGGTGCAGCCCAAGCTGCGAGGGATCATACAACTCGTTCAGCACATCGTGCGGAAAGGTGTCGTTGTGATCGAGTTCAAGCAAATACTCAGGCTGAAAACGACGCTGGGCATACTTGGATAAGGTATCCAGAATCATATGCAGCGTCTCGTGATCCAAGCGAGGCATGTATCCCCCTCCCCCGTTGGTTGTCGCGCGTTACAGGTATTCTAGAGACATTACGTTGAACGCGGGAGTTACAAATATAATGGGATCGATATGAGGAATTGGCCTCTCATGCCTTTTCAGACATGTGCGGAAGGCTAAACGGAGACTCCCACGGCGTAGCCGCTGGCCCAAGCCCACTGGAAGTTATAACCACCGATGCGTCCATCGACATCACAGATTTCGCCGCAGAGGTGCAGCCCTGGACAGACGCGGGATTCCATGCTGTCCAGCCGGATTTCGGACAAAGGGATTCCGCCCGCGGTGACTTCGGCATAGGTGAAGCCGCGATTGCCTACGACAGGTAGAGATAACTGGGTGACGGTCGTCACCAGAGCGCGGCGAGCCTGGCGGGTCAACTGCTGGGCAGGGGTTTGCGGTTCGATGCCCGCGGTCTGACACAGCCCACGCGCGAGACGTTCGGGAAGATGGTCGCTCAACAGACGGCCGACGGAGATGCGACCAGCGGACAGGACGATCTGCTCAAAGGCTTCTGGGGTGAGTTCCGGCAGCCAGTTGATGAGTAGCTGGGTTCCAGCAGGGTCATCCAACGCGGCGTCGATGTAGTAACGACTGATGTCCAGGACGGGCGGGCCGGATAAGCCGAAGTGGGTGCAGAGGGTCGAGCCAGTGAAGTCGGCCAGCAGCTTGCCAGAAGCGGAGCGGACTTCCAGCCGGGCGGGGGCACTGATGCCGCTCAAGGCACGGAGGAAGTGGTCAGCGGGCAGGATCAGGGGCACAAGCGCGGGGAAGACGCGCTCAGTGATGGTGTGCCCTAAAGCACGAGCCAGGTGGTAGCCGTGTCCGTCGGAGCCGGATTTGGGCAGGCTCATCCCTCCGGTTGCAAGCACTAACTTCGAGGTTTCCAGAGTGCCCCACGTGCCCTCAACGCGGAAACCGTACTCCGTCTTCTCTACACGCTCGACACGGTGGGGATGGTGGATTTCCGCGCCGACCTGCCCTACCGCGCTGAGGAGCGCGTCCAGAACCGTGCGGGCACTATCGCTGACGGGGAAGAGTTTGCCAGATTCTTCGCGCTTAAGTTCCACACCCAGTTCTTCAAAGAAGGCGCGGGTCTGAGGAACATCGAAGCGTTTGAGGACTTTCCGAATGGCGTTGCGGGAAGAACCCGCGTAGGCATCTTCATGAACCACGTCGTGGGTGACGTTGCAGCGGCCACCACCCGCGACCAGAATTTTCGCGCCGAGCGTCTTCGCACCATCCAGCAGCAGGATACGCCGCCCTGGATGAGTCCGCCCGGCCCAGATGGCGGCGAAGAGTCCCGCCGCACCTGCTCCAACGATCAGGAGATCAGCACGATCAGTCTTCATCCGTTTCAGCGTCGATGATGTCGTAGACGGCATCGAGCAGATCGTCGGCATCGGCCAGGGACGCGAGGGCGGCTTCGTCCTGCATCTGCATCAACTGGGAAGCGGACTGGAGGAGGGCCGCGGCTGCCTGGGTGACGAGCGCGGCGACATCCTGGTAGTCATGAGCAGCAACGAGGTTCTGGATGACACGGGCAGACTCGCGGGTGGTGGCGAGGGCCTGCTCGATCAAGCGGCTGGCTTCGGCTGAAGTGTTCATGATGAAATGAAGGCTCCTGGTTGGCAGTTATTCAGGCTGCGAACGGCGGCCCTCGGCGTGATGAGGAGAACGATTGACGTTCGTCCGGCCACCGTGCTGTTGATCACGGCGGGGTGATCCACCCTGTCGGGAACCGGGCTGTCCACCACGACGGTCATTCCGCCCCTGATTGAAGGGACGCGGATTGGGCCGGGAGTCGCCATGAACCGGAAGGGCCGCATGAGCAGCGGCAAAAGGATGTTCTGAGACGACGGGAACCCGCAACCGGATCAGCTTTTCGATGTCGCGGAGGTAGGCGCGTTCCTCGGCATCACAGAAGGAAAAGGCGATGCCAGAGGCTCCAGCGCGGGCGGTACGGCCGATGCGATGGACGTAGCTCTCCGGTTCGTTGGGCAGATCGTAGTTGATGACATGGGTCACGTCATCCACATCGATGCCGCGGGCGGCGATATCGGTGGCGACGAGGACACGGGTACGCCCGGACTTGAAGTTCGCCAGCGCCCGTTCACGGGCAGTCTGGGACTTATTGCCGTGGATAGCTTCGGCCTGGATGTTGGAGCGGAAAAGCTGCTCGACGAGCTTGTTGGCTCCATGCTTGGTGCGGGTGAAGACCAGCACGCGGCGGATGGCCCGGTCGCCGAGGAGGTGTTCCAGGAGAGCGCGTTTATCCTTCTTCTCGACGAAGAAGACGGACTGGTCAATCTTCTCGACGGTGGTGGCCTGGGGCGTGACTTCGACGCGCACTGGCTTGACCAGGATGCGGTCGGCGAGGTCCTGAATGTCCTGCGGCATGGTGGCCGAGAAGAGCAAGGTCTGGCGGCGGGTCGGAAGGGCACTGATGACCCGGCGCACATCATGGATGAAGCCCATGTCGAGCATCCGGTCGGCTTCGTCGAGGACGAAGATTTCGATGCGGGTCAGGTTGACGAAACCCTGGTTCATCAGGTCGAGCAGGCGGCCGGGCGTGGCGACGAGAATATCGGCGCCGCGACGGAGCTTATCGACCTGGGGCTGCTGGCCGACACCGCCGTAGATGACGATGGTGCGGAGGCGCAGGTTGCGGCCGTAGACGGCGAAGCTGTCGCCGATCTGGGTAGCCAGTTCGCGGGTGGGGGAAAGGATCAACGAGCGGATCGCACCGTTGGAGGGGCGAGCAGCGAGATGCTGCAAGATGGGCAGCGCGAAAGCGGCCGTCTTGCCGGTTCCAGTCTGGGCGCAGCCGATCAGGTCACGGCCGGAGAGGACGTGGGGAATGGCCTGCTCCTGGATGGGAGTCGGCGTTTCATAGCCTTCGGCGCGGACAGCGCGCAGCAAAGGATCGATCAAGTTCAAATCTTGGAAGTGCATGTAACCTCAGTCGGTTGGATTGTGCCGCTGAAGGCGGCACTCGAATAGCATGAACAGGTTGAAGGAGATCGGAAGCTGTGGCTTTCGGAGAAGCGCAGCGCACGTATCGACTCAAACGCAGTTCAGCGCATTATAGCACAGGTTTCCGGGCGGCGTGATTCCCAAATCCTGGCGCAAGCTCAAAGGCTGTGGAGCCAGGCGAAGGTTTCAGCCAGATTGGAACTGCCGAAGACCAGGGAACCGGGAACGACGGTATCGGCTCCGGCGGCGCGGATGAGCGGGACGGTGTTGACGCGATTGCCTCCGTCGTTGGCGATTTTGACGCGATCTTCGCAGTCGTGTTCGTGAAGGAGGGTACGCATGGCGC
>JAEUQZ010000015.1 GCA_016788965.1 Anaerolineae bacterium
GACCTTGTAGTCACGCACATCCCGCAGCCCGATCAGTGCGAGTGCCCATGGCGCACCGGTTGGCCGGTCGGTATAGCCATCGCGCAGTTGGCGCAGCTTCGCCTGGATGTACTGCGGATCGGAACCTATCACGATAGCTGGCCGGTGAGCTGGCCGGGCAGCGGCATCATGGATACCGAACTGCGCGACCGCGTGTTCGCCGTGCTGTTCACCGCCTTGCAGGGTCAGTACGAGAACTTCGGGCGGCTGCTCTTTGTGGTCGATATTGTCCTGGGCGATCTGCTGCTGGGGCTGGAACACGTCCGCGAAGTGACGCTGCACCGCCTGATTACCGAATTCAACTACCCCAACTTCAACGATCCGAAGTCCCGCGCCGCCTTCTACAGCAATACGGCCTAGCCTTCTCGATGGCGTTGAATCGTTTACCCCGCGAGGCGGATCGCCCGGTCGATTGAACTATCCGCCGAAGCCATTGGCGACCCGCGCCACCCCCGGCAGCTCCAGGATGTGATCGGCCAACTGCTCCACGGAACTATCCTGGGGCGGTTCGCCCGTCAGGATGACCGTGCCATACAGGACATTGGCCTTGACGCCCAAGGGCAGTACATGGCTGACTTCCAGCTTGATGGTCACATCATCGAAGAAGTCCGACGCATCGACGCTCGTGACCCCCTCGACATCTCCGACATGATCCATCAAGTAGCGGCGCGTGATGACCGACTGCACATGTCCGCTAAGCGTCACTGCGCCGTGATCGACGGCGACCTTGAAGGCGTGGCGATCCTTTGCCAGCGGCGGATAATGGGCAACCAGATGGTCGATGTCGGCATGAATATCGGTATCGTCGCGGATCATAAGCAGTGTTGTATCAGTCATGAGGGTACTCCTATTTTTTCATATACTATTTGTGTTCTATTCTCCCGCAATCCGGCGGTTTCCGCCACTCGTCAAATCAATGGACTTATCCACTCGGCGATCCGCTCAGCCCAGTCCATCCCGACGGGTTGGATGCCGCTGGCGAAACTCAGGAATCGCCGGGCGATGACGGTCTCGTCGCCATACTCGCCCCGCGCCAGGTGCAGCAGATCGACGCCATAGCGCCGGTCTCCGCCGAAGGCCAGCGCCAACGCCGACGCCAGCGTGATCCTCAGTTCGGCGTTGCTCTTCTCGTTGGCGATTTCCAGGAACTCGGCGGTGCTTTTCCAGCCGCCGATCTGGTTCATGTCCGCGTCCAGCGATTCCTGAAAACGCAAGCCGAACCGTCCCAGCGCCGCCACGCTCTCGGCGATCACCGCCTCCAGCGCAGTCAGCAGCGCCGGGATGCGCTCATCGGCTTGTCCGGCCAGCCGCGCTTGAGCCAGCACATCCGCCTGAGCATCGCTGAGCGTAAAGCCGTGAGCCGCCAGCGGGCGCTTGAGCTGCCGCAGCAGCACGCTGATGAGGTCGCCCATCGGCGCTCGGTCGAAGGTCTGGGCACGATCGGGTGGGAGCATAGATTCTGACTGGCTACTGGCTGAAGCGCCGCCGACGCCACTGGTCGAAAATGACGACGCCAGTGATGACCACGCCCTGAATGATCTGCTGCCAGAACGCGCTCACATCGAGCAGGTTCAACCCGTTTTGTAGCACTCCTGTGATCAGCGCGCCGATGAGCGACCCGAATGCGCCGCCTTCGCCGCCAAACAGATTTGTGCCGCCGATGACGACCGCCGCGATTGAGTCGAGTTCCTGACCTGATCCCATGAGTGCATTGGCAGAGTTTAGTCGCCCCACCAGCACAAATCCAGCAATCGCGGCCAGCATACCGGAGATCACGTAAACCCAGATGCGTGTGCGGTCGATATTGATGCCGGAAACCCGCGCTGCCTCACGGTTGCCGCCGACAGCGTAGATCGCGCGTCCGAGCGCGGTATAGCGCAGAATGAACCAAGAGGCGACAACAACCAACACCGCAATCACTGCTGGGACTGGCAGACCAATGATCTTCCCACCCCCCAACCACAACAGGGGATCGGGCAGCTTGTTCAAGTACCCTGGTTCAGATGAGAACGATGGGATCGGCAGACCTTCCGTGACCAGCAGCGCCACTCCCTGGAACGTAGCCAGCGTACCCAGGGTGGCAATGAAATCCGGTATTCGCCCTTTGGTGATAATCAATCCATTGATTAACCCAGCCAACAGGCCAGTCGCAAGCGCGACGATCAAGCCCACGCCAAAATCGATAGGGCCATATACCCAGTCCCCAATCCGGACAGGCTGCGTCATCATCACCGTCGAGACCGACCCGGCCAGCGCCGCCGTCGAGCCGACCGACAGATCGATTCCTGACGACAGAATGACGAATGTCTGACCGACGGCGAGGATGACAATGATCGCTGTGCGCCGGGCGACATTGGTCATGTTGCTCTCGGTCAGGAAGAACGGCGTAGATAACGTAATGAAGAGGCACAGCGCAAGCAGCGCGATGAGCGGTCCCCCTTGCAGCAGCAAGCTGCGAATCCGGGCCCGCCTCTGGCGTGCTTTCTCCTCCTCTGCCATCAGTTTGGGCGATTGTGCGGCATCATCCCCAATCGTTTTTTGGCTCACATTGCCTCCATCAACTTGCGTGGTGTAACAAGGCTTCTTGGTTGGCTTCTCCGTGTGCAAAGTGCGCGACAAAACGCCCACCGCGCATGACAAGTATGCGATCAGCCATCGCCAGGATTTCTGGAATTTCCGACGAGATCATGATCACGCCTGCGCCTTCATCGGCCATTCGATTCATGAGTGCAAACACTTCCGCTTTGGCCCCCACATCAATGCCGCGCGTTGGCTCGTCAAAGATGAGAAGCTCCGCTTCGCTGCACATCGAACGGGCCAGCACCACTTTCTGCTGGTTGCCGCCGCTCAAGTACATCACATTGCGATCCAGCAGTGGCGGGCGGATCTGTAGTTCGCGCACAAACTCACTGCTCAGGCTTTTTTCACGGCTCAGGTTGAGCAATCGAAGGGGGAACATCCTTCCCACATTCGCCAGGGTGACATTCGGCGGGATCGGCTGTACTGGGACGAGGCTCTGCCGCCGGTCACGGGACAAGAAGCCGAATCGATGCATGATGGCGTCGGCAGGGCGCCGAATGGAAACAGGCTTGCCGTCAATCTCGATTTCACCCTGCATCTTCGGCATCAGCCCGAACAAAGCGCGGGCGAGTTCCGCCTGCCCAGCCCCCATCAAACCAAAAATGCCGACGATTTCGCTGCGTTTGACCTCAAATTCCAGATCGTGCAGTACTCCCGGTACGGAGAGATGCTTCACGCGCAGGAGCGTTTTCCCGATAGGGGTTTTACTCTTGGGGTACTGCTCCGTCAGGTGGCGTCCGATCATCAACTGGATCAACGCTTCACGCTCGACATTTTGCGCGGGCAGCGTCCCGGCGACTTTGCCATCGCGCATGACCGTCACGCGAGTGCCAATCATCGGGACTTCGTGCAGGCGGTGGGAAATATAGATGATGCCCACCCCCTGCGCTTGCAACCGCCGAATGATAGTGAACAATTTCTCCGTCTCTATCTCTGAAAGCGCTGACGTCGGTTCGTCCAGCAGCAGAATGCGGCAGTTGCGCGTCAGGACGCGGGCGATCTCGGTAAGCTGCTGTTCGGCAACATTGAGCTGATTCACGCGGATGCGCGGGTCGATGTGATCAATTCCAAGTGTGGCTAGGCTGTTGCGAGCGCGCTCGTGGGCGATTTTCCAGCTTACTGTGCCAAGTCGAGTACGTGGAAGCTGATTGATCAGGATATTTTCCGCAACGCTCAGGTAGGGAACCAAGCTGAGTTCCTGATACACCATTGCCACACCCAGGTCTTTTGCCCGCTGCGGCGTGAGCGCTCCGACGTCGCGTCCCTCGATTAGGATACGCCCGCTGTCCTGGGGTTGAGCGCCGCAGAGGATTTTCATAAGTGTGGACTTGCCCGCGCCGTTTTCGCCGAGCAGTACATGGACTTCGCCGGGATAGAGGTCGAAACTGACCTTATCCAGGGCCTTCACCCCCGGAAACTGCTTTTCGATCTGCTCCATGTGCAGGAGCGGAACTGCTTGCGCCATCTCAGAACGCTTTCGTCAGCGCAGGATCACTGCGCGGTATAGCCACCATCCAGGCTAAAGACCGCCCCGGTAGCATATCCTGATTCCGCGCTGGAGAGATACAGCACGGCGGATGCGATCTCCTCCGATGTGCCGAGCCGGTTCATGGGGCGGCACTGCTCTAACGCCCGGCGGGCGGCGGCTGGATCGGCGGCGCGGCCAACGGCTTCGCGCACGAGCGGCGTATCCGTCGTGCCAGGGCAGACGCAGTTGACACGGATATTGCGGTCGGCCAGATCGACAGCGCAGCTCTTGGTCAGGGCGATCAGTCCCGCCTTGGATACATTGTAGACAACCTGCCCTTTGATGCCCACCAAGCCCGCCTCAGATGAAACATTGATGATCACCCCGCCGCCCCCATGTACCATAATCGGGACAACGTAATGGGAACAAAGGAACGCACTGGTGAGATTGGTCGTCATCACGCGATCCCAATCTGCCAGCGTGGTTTGAGTCACATCGGCCTGGATGTAAACGGCCGCGTTGTTGACGAGGATGTCTATGCGCCCCCATTCCGCGACAATAGCATCAATGCTGCGACGGATGTCTTGTTCTAAGGCGAGATCTGTGGGGAAAAATCTGACGCTGTATCCACTGGCCTTCAGTTCACGTTCTGCCTGAAGGCCGCGTTCTTGGTTCTTGCTGACCAGTGCGACGTGGGCGCCCTTGCGAGCAAAGCCTTCTGCCGTGGCGCGCCCAATGCCCAATGACGCGCCAGTAACAACTGCAACCTGTTGTTCAAATCGCATCTTTTTGAACCTATCGTGCTTCAACAAATACGACACTGAGCAAAGAAAGGCCCGGCGGACAGCGCGTCCGCCGGGCAAACGAATTTACTTGCACTCTGCCTTGATGGCGTCCCAGTCGATCTCCGGCAAGACGGGATCGGGGTAGAACTGCCGGGCGTTCACGACATAGGCAATTCGGGGGCGAATGTCGAACGTCGCAGGGGCTTCCATGCCGCAAGCGAGCTGCACCGAGAACTGCGTGCCAAACCAACCCCAGTCGGCAAAGCCGTGGGTCGTTTCGGCGATCATGCGCCCTTCGCTGATGCGCTCAACCGATTCCGGCGTCACGTCATTGGTGAAAACCGCAATGCTGCCATCACCGAGTGTGACTTCGGCCTCTTCACCGGCCTTCTCAAGGCGCTCGACCGATTCGGCAGCAAGCATCGCGCCCATACCCATTTCATTCGAGGCCGCCCAGATGAAGTCGAGTTCCGGGTTCGCCTGCAGGATATCTTCCGCGCAGGCAACGCCCTTCTCCCGGTTCCAGTCCGCCGCGCACGGTTCGCCGACGATCTCGATATTCGGGAACATGCTGACCACATTGTTGAAGCCGTTGAGACGCGCGGTCGAGAAGAAGCCGCCCGCGACGCCTTCAATGATCGCGCCGGTGGCAACGATTTCGGCACGCTCTTCCTCGGTCATGTCCTCATATAGGGTGTTCCAGAATTCCCAGTCCAGGTACGCATCTTCTTCAACTTCGACCACTTCGCCCAAGCCGAGGACGCCCGGCCCACCGAAATAATCGACCAGTGCATACGCTGTCACTTCGGCGGCGACAGTGTTGTCGAACCCGATGTATG
Organism: Anaerolineae bacterium; assembly: GCA_016788965.1. GTDB lineage: Bacteria > Chloroflexota > Anaerolineae > Aggregatilineales > Phototrophicaceae > CFX2. Next base: position 5,712 of record JAEUQZ010000015.1, read on the forward strand.
AGGCCACTTCTACGCCCTCAATCGGTTCCAACAGGTTGACGACGATGATCGGGATGCCAGCCTCATTGGCGCGCTGCAGGACTGGAATGATCACTTCGACTTCAATCGGGGAGACGGCGATTACATCGACCTGTCGCTCGATGTAATCTTCAATAATGGCAACCTGATCGGCGAAGGAGGTGTGGGTTGCGGGTGATTGAGAAACAACCTGGACGTTGAAGCCGGCTTCGTTGGCACTGGCCGCGGCTGCTTCAAAGAAGTCGGTTGCGGTCTTGAATACACCTGTAATGTCTGGGGGTGCCCAGCCGATAACAATGGGTTCTTGCCAACGGCCTTCCTGCGCGGCAAGCGGGGCGACTGTTCCTACCAGGAAGACGGCCAGAATGAGAAAGACGAAAGACGACTTACGTAACATTGTCAATCCTCCCTTATTCCATGAACAGTGGCTTATATCGATGCTGAGTGGCAGTATTCTGCTCGATTGATGTGTTCCTCCTTACAAAGTGTATTGAGCATCATATCATGTTGTAATTACAAGACATTTTCGATTATGGAATTTCTTTGAGGCATTGTCAAGAGGGCCGGTCTGCCGTCACAGGGCGCAGCATCAAAAATGAGATCAACCGATAAGAAAGGCAGCCGTCATCACGGGCAACCTTTAAGCGTCTGCACTTGAGGCTGTATGAGGCCGGACGGCGTTTGAGAATGTTGCGGGTAACATAGGGCAGAACAGAGAAGTCCTCAGCCACGTCTTTGACCCGCAGGCGAGAGCAGCCTTGTCTAATCGGCGGCCTGCGCGAGCGCTTCCGAGGCGGCAGCCGCGTTCAGCCGCTCGATCCGGCGTTGAAGATAGGGTGAAAAGTACCCGGCGTAGCGCCGCTGGAGTTCTGGCAGCCGCCAATCCTCACCCGTGACGTGGTGGCGGCAGGTTGGTTCGCCGCACTGACAGGCGAACTCGTCATACGGGCTGCCGTCGGTCATGGCGTAGTCGTAGCAGATTTCCTCGCCCGCCTGGATGGGACGCAGCGCTACCAGCGCGATCTGCCCGTTGAGGCCGGCGTTGGGGTTGCAGGAATGGTTGATGAAATCCGCCGGTTCGCCGTCCACGTCTGGCACGAGGTAGAAACCTTCCTCGATCTGCACGCTGCGGCTGCGGACGATCTCCGGCAGATCGCTCAGCCGCGCCTCGGCCAGGACATACCCGCACCACAGCGCCACCAAGTGGCCGGGTTCGATGGCTTCGCGGGCGAAGACGCCGAAGAAGCCCTTGCCGGGCAGCGGCCGGACTTCCAGCAGCGGCGAAAGATAGGAGGCAGGTTGGTCGGTCACGATTCCCCATCCTTCCGGTGAATGCAGCCAGGAACAACAGGGGCGAACCGCTGTTCGCAGCCCGCCCCATTCGCCTAAGATTATGCGGCCTTTTGCCGATTTTTCCAGAGTTGGATCGACTCCTACGGCGCGGGCGGCGCATCCCGGGTGACGTTCGGGATTTGCAGCGCGAAGCGGTAGCGCTGGTTGTCCTGGAGAAGCTGAACCCCCGCTGATGAGGTCAGCAGGATATTCCACAGGATCGGCACATTGCCGTCGCTCAACCACTTCGGCTGACCGCTGGCCGCGATTTCAGCCAGATTCAGACCGCTTGATTGGGCGCTCCAGGGAACCGCCAAGACATTGCTGTCATAAGCGACAGCCTCCACCGAAAGCCAGCCGGCCTGTGGCGCATAAATCACCGGAGCCGTGCTGACCTGACGGCAGGCCAGCAGCACCGCCTGATAGTAGTCGGTGTCCCAACCGCTGAAAGCGTCGGTTTCGTGCTTCACGCCGTTGACGAACAGCGTCAGCGTCTCGACCATCGGCGAGATGTCGCCGGGGGGTTGCAGGTTGGCGCGCGCCTGATACTGGTAAATCTGCATGTTGCCGGCCACGAAGCTGACGAAGTTGGTGATCTGCTCGTCGGTCAGGCGGTCTTCGAGAATCTGAAGGTCGTTGACCCCCAGTTCGTTCGTCCAGACGATGTGGTTATCGCCGTAGACCGTGCAGGCGGGTACGTCACTGCGCGACAGGAACGGATCGCGGCTGCCGCCAGTGAGATCAGCGCGAAACACGATGGTCGATGGACTGCGATCCCATGTCACCAGCGCGGTGCTGTCGAAAGACTGCTGGGAAGGAGCCGGATTCCCGGAACAGGCGGCCGCACCCACGGCCAGCGTCGCCAGTCCGATCAGCAAGCGTTTGAACATGATCTTTTCCTCGGTCGCATCATTACGGCTGGACGCTCACGAATTTCATTGTAATCCAGGTCTCCGTCGGCTGATAGTAGAGGTTACGAAGTAGTTACGTCTGGCAGCGGCTCATTTCTATGCTATCCTGAAAACCACAGTCCCCTGTCCCGCGCTCCGTCATCAGGAGGGCGAGCCGGGGAATCGGAAAGGCTCCCTGAAGCGATGCCCGAACCCACAGCCCCCGTCATCACGCCCACGCCAGATGTTCCCGAACAGACCCCATCCCAGGAAGAGACCAATGCCCGGCTCGCCCGCGCGACCGGGGTCGTGGCGCTCGGCAATGTCACCAGCCGGGTGCTGGGGCTGGCGCGCGAGATCGTCCTGACCAACCTGTTCGGCGCATCGCGGGCCGTGGATGCCTTCAACGTCGCCATCATCGTGCCGAAGGCGCTCTACGATCTGCTGATCGGCGGGCACGTCAACAGCGCCCTCGTTCCGGTGTTGAGTGAGGTCGCCGCGCGGGAGAACCGCCGGGCGCTCTGGCAGTTGGTCTCGGTGCTGTGCAGTCTGGTGGCCGTCCTGCTGGCCGTCATCGTGCTGGTGCTGGTGATCTTCGCGCCGCAGATCGTCCAGGTAATCGGCGGCGGCTTCGACGCGCCGACCCTGGCGCTGGCGACCCGGCTGCTTCAGCTCACCGCCCCGGCGCTGATCTTCCTCGGCCTGTTCGCCGTCCTGAGCGGCACGCTCTACGCCCTGCGAGAATTCACCTGGCCGGCCTTCGCCGTGACGATATTCAACGCCAGCATCGTCGTGATGGCGCTGCTGTTCGCTCCACCCGTTGGCATGATCCCCTCGCTCACGCCCTCCGGCGTCACCTGGGAGGTCGCCCGGCCAGCGGCGGGCATCGTTGCCGTGACGCTGGGCTGGCTGGTCGGTTCCGTGGCACAGTTGATCCTGCAAATGCCGGGGCTGCGCGGGGCACGCCTCACCCTGACCCTGCGTTGGAAGCATCCGGCTCTGAAGCAGATCGCGCTGCTGTATGCCCCGGTGATGGCCTCGCTGGTGATGGACACGCTGGTGATCCGCACCTTCAGCTACAACCTCGCCAGCCAGACGGGCGAGGGCAGCATCGGCTATATGACCTGGGCGACCACGCTGATTCAGTTCCCGCAGGGCTTGGTGGCGACAGCCATCAGCATCGCCATCCTGCCGACTTTATCGCGGCAGTCGGCTCTGTTGACCGAGGAAGGGCAGCAGGCTTTCAAAGACACGCTCGGCCTGGGGCTGCGGCTGGCAACCACGTTGATCTTGCCGGCGTCCATCGGCCTGTTCACCCTGGCAACGCCCATCGTCATGCTGCTGTTCCAGCACGGGGCTTTCAACGCCCACGACACCGCCATGACCGTAATGGCGCTGCGCCTGTACCTCATCGGGCTGCCCTTCGCCGCCCTCGACCTGCTGCTGGTCTACGCCTTCTACGCCCGGCAGGATACCCTGACCCCCGCTCTGATCGGCGTCCTCAGCCTGGGGGTCTACATGGCTGTCGCTGTGCTGCTCTTCCCCCGCGCCGGGCTGTTCAGCCTGATGATCGCCGACAGCGTGAAGTTCGTCGTTCACGCGCTGGTTTCGGCGGGTTTGCTGCGGCGGCGCATGGGCGGCTTCGGCGATCAACGCCTGCTGCTGACCATCGGCAAGAGCCTGCTGGCGGCCGGCGCGATGGGCGCGGTCGCCTGGATCATCACCCCGCTGCTGACCACCTGGATCGGAACGGCCTCGCTTATCCGTGAGGTGCTGCTGGTGCTGCTGGCCGGCGGGATCAGCACGGCTATTTTCCTGGGCATCGCCGCGCTGCTGCGGATCGATGAGCTGCGCTGGCTGGGGGCGATGCTGCGCCGCCGGCTGGGTCGCTGAATTTCTGAACAACTATTCAGCGATTTTTCATGTAGAATGATTCTGTTGACGCTACGATTGTGACCGATTGTGGTTTATTGGTGAAGCGAACGTCGGATATGCGGTTACGTTTATTGTCGATTTGGCCGGCGCTGTCCGCCCTGCTGTGCTTACTCCTGCTCGCTGGCTGTCAGGGAAGCGTCCAGGACTTTTCCCCAACCCCGCCCGTGGCAACCCAACCCGCCGAAAACGCCGAGCGGGAAGTCTACGCTCAGGTGGAGGGCGTCCGCCTCAGCCTCAGCATTCCATCGGGCTGGGAAGCGCAGCGTACCCCCACAGGCATCCTCATCGCCGAACACTTCCCTCTGATGCAGGACAACCAGTATCCCGGCAACCTCCAACTGCACATCTTCGTGCAGCGCGTCGAGGAACTCGGCCTGCCGATCCCGCCGACCGCGACCAATCTGGCCTGGACGGTGCTGCAAGAGGTCGTCACCCGTCCAGCCTACATCGGCGAGGCGACGGCCACCGCCCCACGCGAGTTCGAGTGGAGCGGGCACGCGGCCGCCTACTACCTGCTGAACAATGGGGACAGCACCGTCTCGCTGGTGATGGCGCTGGCGATCCAGCAGAACAACCAGCTTGTCGCGCTGAACTTCAGCACGACGCTGGAACGCAGCCAGTTGCTCCGTCCGATGCTCCCCGACCTGCTCGATACCCTGACCATCAACGACGCGATGATGGATCCCTCGGCGCTGGATGCGCTGCCCGACCCGCTGATCTTCCCGGAGTATGGCGGTTCCCGCCGAAGCTGATCTCCGGGTGTATTCATTTCTGGGGTAAATTCGCACAGCGTGGCGGTCTTTTGTGAATGGACTCGCTTATCGCGCGGCCTTTTGTCCCTTCAGTGGACATGGCTTTTCGGCAGCCAGATCACTTTAGTGTCTGGCGCGCAAACCGACAATCAGCCTTCTTCTGAACGGCCTCATGCGGCTTGTTTTCAAACCCATCCCCAATTTGAAATATACCCCCTGTTGATCCAATCCGTGCCGGGAAGGCTAAGCTTGTCTATAATCGAGCCATGACCCACCCAGCATCGCAGAGGGAAGTTCAACCGTGGACATGCTCACCCAGCAGTGGAACGCACTGCCTCCTGAAACCCGCACCCTGCTGACCCGCATCGCCCTGGCGCTCATCACACTGTTGTTGGTCTGGGCGCTGCGGCGGCTGCTGGCGACCATCGTCGTGACCCCGCTGCGGCGGCTGGTCAAGCGGATGAACGTCGCCTGGGGCGAGATGCTGCTGGACGCGATCACCGGCCCGGCGCGGCTGGTCATCATCGCGCTGGGGGTGGCGGTTGGAGCGCAAATCCTTCAGCTAGACTCAGCCGCCGCGACCTTCATCCAGCACTTCATCCGTATGCTGCTGATCCTGGCGGTCTTCTGGGCGGCCTACCGGGCCATCGGGATTCTGGCTCCGTCAAGCGCCAGCCTGTTCCGTCTGACCGGGCTGGCGATCAACGACCGGCTGCTGCCCTTCGTCCGCACCGCCATCCGGTTGGTGCTGGCTGCGCTCGCCCTGGTCATCATCATCCAGGAGTGGGGCTACGATGTCAGCGGTCTGATCGCCGGGCTGGGGCTGGGCGGTCTGGCCTTCTCGCTGGCCGCCAAAGATACCGTCGAGAACCTGTTCGGCTTCACCACCATCGTCGGCGACCAGCCTTTCGTGGTCGGGGACTTCATCAAATCAGGCGACATCGAGGGCACGGTCGAGCGGGTGGGCGTGCGTTCGACCCGCATCCGCCAATCCGATCAGGCCTACGTGACTGTGCCGAACAGCAAGCTGGCCTCTGCGCCGGTGCTGAACTGGTCGCGGCTGCACAAACGCTGGCTGGACTTCCGGCTGATCGTCACCTATGAGGCCCACCGGGGCGACCTGGAGACTTTGCTGGAGCGCATCCGGGTGATGCTGGCCGGGCGCGAACAGGTCGAGCCGGATTCGGTGATCGTGCGGCTGTTCGGCTTTGGCGAGAACGGCTTTGAAGTCCTCATCCGGTGTTACATCACCCTGATCGATTGGAAGGCTTACGCTGCCGAGCGGGAAGCCATCAACCTGGAAATCCTGCGGCTGCTGGAAGAGGGTGGGCTGCATCTGGCCTCGCGGGTGATGAAGGGGTAATTCCCCTTACCCAGAAGGAAAGTCCCCTAGGGTACGTCCACTCTTCTGTGCTATCGTAGGGGTAGGGCATCATGTATCACGCCCAGGGTGCATTTACACCACGAACGGCTGTGAATGCGCGGTCATTTGTCCCTTCAGTGGATATGGCTTTTCGGCAGCCGATCTGTCGGCGCAAACAATTTTTCTAGCTATCAGCTAAAAGCTACCGTCTATAAGCTTCTTCCGTCTGGCTAAAAGCTATAAGCTAATAGCTATCGACTACAGGATTATCAACCCCAGCCGGGTCGCGCGGACGACCGCCTCGGTGCGGCTCTGCACCCCCAGCTTGCCCATGATGGCATTGACGTGGAACTTGACCGTGTGGTCGGTGATGGTCAGCCGGGCGGCGATGGTCTTGTTGGGCAGCCCCTCGGCCAGCAGTTGCAGAACTTCCCGCTCGCGCGGCGTGAGCGGCTCGATGTCGGCCTCGGCTCCGTCCGTTTCCGGCTGAGCCGTCGCCCGCGCCAATCCCGGCTCCATGACGGCCAGCCCTTGCGCGGCAGCGTTCACCGCCGCCGCCAGCGCATCCGGCTCGGTGCTGCCCAGCAGCAAACCGCGCGCGCCCGCGGCCCAGGCTTCCCCGGCTTGATCGGCCTCCTTGAGGAGCGCCACCACCGGAACCGAACCGGGCAGCCGCGGGGCTGCATCCCAGCCCCAGTCCCAGACGATCACGTCGGGTTCGAGCGTTTCCAGTTCATCCTGGAGGTCGGAGCCGCTGGTCTGCCCCACCACTTCCAGCGCCGACTGCCCGGCCAGCAGCGCGGCCAATCCCATCCGGGCGAGCGGGTTCTCAGCGACGATCAGGACGGAAAGGTCAGTCATAGGGGACTCATGATCCTTGTTGAGTGTCCTGCCAGCATAGCCGCCTTCTATTGGAACCGCGTCGGAATTCGCTGAGCGCCGCCGAACACGTCAGACCGAACACTCACTTGGACACTGTGTACCAAGTCTATCGATTTTCTTCGATCACTGTGTACAATAAAAGCAGCGTTGAGCATGGCTGCAAAAGGATACTCATCATGATTATTGGCATCCCCAGAGAAAATAAAGACAACGAGTACCGCGTCGCGCTTCCCCCCAACGGCGTCCGCGAATTAGTCCGTCACCATCATCAGGTGTTGGTCGAAAGCCGGGCGGGCGAAGGCAGCGGCTTTACCGATGACGAATACGTCAAGGCCGGCGCGACCATCATCCATCAGGTGGAAGAGGTCTGGGCGCGTGCCGAGATGATCCTGAAAGTGAAAGAACCGCAGCCGCAGGAATACGGCTTCCTCCGCGACGATCTGGTGCTGTTCACCTACCTGCACCTCGCCGCCAGCGAGAAGCTGACCCACGCCCTGCTGGAAAGCGGCGTGATCGGGCTGGCCTATGAGACCGTCGAAGACCGCAACGGCCATCTGCCCCTCTTGCAGCCGATGAGCGAAGTCGCCGGCCGCATGTCCACCCAGATCGCCGCCCACTACCTGGAACGGCAGGAAGGCGGGCGCGGCATCCTCATGGGCGGCATCCCCGGCGTGAACCCCGCCCACGTCGTCATCCTCGGCGCGGGCACGGTCGGGACTCACGCCGCCCAGATGGCCCTCGGCCTGGGTGCGCGGGTCACGCTGCTCGACGTGAACATGGAGCGGCTCCGCTACCTGGATGAGGTCATGGGCGGCCGCTTGATGACCCTGGCCTCCAACGAAACCAACATCGCTGAAGCCATCACCACTGCCGACGCCGTGATCGGCGCGGTGCTGATTACCGGCGCCCGCGCCCCTCGGTTAGTCACCCGCGCGATGCTGCCGACCATGCCGCGCAGCAGCGTCATCGTCGATGTGGCCGTCGATCAGGGCGGCTGCGTGGAGACGACCCGCCCGACCACCCACAGCGATCCGACCTACTTCGTGGACGGCGTGCTGCACTACGGCGTCGCCAACATGCCCGGCGCGGTTCCGCGCACCTCCAGCTTCGGGCTGGCGAACGCCACGCTGCGCTATATCCTGCGCGTCGCCGACCAGGGGCTGCACGAGGCGCTGCGGAGCGATCCGGGTCTGGCGAAGGGGCTGAATGTCTACCACGGCACGATCACGCATCCCGCCGTGGCCGAGACCTTCAAACTGCCGCTGGCCCACGCCGAGGCGCTGGTCTGAGCGTTTCTCCTCCAGGGGGCGATCCTACCGTGATCGCCCCTGCTCCTGATCTGATCCCCAAAGAGTAGACAAAATGTCACCCTGACCTTCATAAAGTGTGTTATGCTGATTCTCGCGTATCACCGCTGTCAGGAGGAATCAGCAATGACAAACGCGCCCCCCAAAAGCACGGGTGGACCGGCCGCGACCTTCGCCACCCAGCAGCGCCCCGGTTTCCGGCAGGGCTGGCCGGAATGGGCCAGGCAGCTCCCCCGGTCGGGCTTCGAGAAGGAACCCAATCCGAACTACCAGCTCATCAAACCGGAGGAAATGGCCCAGATTCTCGCCGCCGCCGATCCCGAATCCGTGAAGCGGCTGCAAGACGACATGGATTTCCTCGATCACGAACTGCTGCGACTCTTCCGCCAGCGGGACTTCGAGGCCAGCCTGAACCAGAACCGCTACCGCCTGATCCAGATCCGCTTCATGGCGCTGGCCGCCGTCGCCACGGTCATCGGCGCGCTGCAAGCCCTGGCGCTGGGAAACGAGAATCAACTGGTTCCGTGGCTGGCCTTCGCCGAAACCGTGGTCGCGCTCGTCGTCACCTACATGGCGACCATCGCCGGGCGCGAGCCGCCCTTGCCGCTCTGGCTGCAAAACCGCCGCCGCGCCGAATACCTGCGCCGCGAATACTTCCGCTACCTGATGGATCTGCCGCCCTACGACACCGTGGACGGCTACGAACGCAAGCTCCTGCTCTCCACCCGCGCCGCCAACATCAACCGGGGCATCTACCCCGACCAGCAGTCGGAATAAGGAGGTGTCCCATGACCAAATGGAACCGCGCTGACCTGGAAACTCGCTACCAGATGTTCAACCACTTCATGCTGAACGACCAGCGCAATTACTACAACAAGACGCTGGATCGCCACCGTACTGCCGCTCAGCAGGTCAACCGCTGGCGAGCGATCTGCGCCTTGAATACCGGGTTGTTCGCGGCGCTGGCCGGGTTGTTCGTTCAGGTGTTCTTCATCAACAACGCCGTATGCGTTGCGCCAACCCCGGAAAATGCCGGCGCGTGTACCGGCCTGGGCGTACTAGTGACGATCCTCGTCATCCTCTCGGTGGTGATGCCCGCGCTGGGGGCTTTCTTCAGTTCGCTGGCTGATCTCTATCAGTGGGATCGCATGATTACCATCTACGACAGCGCCGTCGAGAACATCGAATTCGCCGACGCCCAGTCGCCGATGGCGGAAATGGATGATGCCGTCTACCGCCAGAGCATCAACGCCTTCGTCGAAGGCACGCTGCTGGTGATGAGCGATGAGACGGCCCAGTGGGGGCAGTCGATCCGCACCCCGCCGCAGGTGGCCGATTTCGTCGCCAAGATGCGCGAGAAGGCCAGCCAGATCGGCGGTGATGCCGACACTCCCAAACCGGGAACCCCCGGCGCGTCCACCCCTTCGACTCCGCCTGCCGCGCCGCCCTCCACCCCGCCGGGATAACACAGCCTGTTCATTACAGGGGGCAGTCGCTACGCTGCCCCCCTGTGATCCTGGTCTGAAAATTCTCCAGACTCTCTGTATGATCTTGGCGTTTTGGCGGTTCAATTTGTATTGGGATTTTCATCCTGGGGTGATGTTATTTCATGGTGACTCTGTTGGGGGGCCGTGATTCTCAGACCACCATCTCGCCGCGCATGACCGTCACGGCGTAGCCGCCCACCTTGACCGTCTCCATCGCCTCGCGGTTCCCGACCACCTCCACGAACGCCACCTGCCGCACCGCCCTCGACACCACCCGGATAACGCAGCCTGTGCATCACGGGGCAGTCGCTACGCTGCCCCTCGTCGCCTCATGGCTTGCGAGTCAACTTGGGTCGGATACACCCCACAGTTGAATATATCCCTTACCACTGCTGAGTATGGCATAGCGATTATCGAAGCTGAAGTAGGCCGCTGACAAGTTCGGTTCTGAGATTTCCCGCATCAGTTTGCCCGTATCCAACCCAAAGAACCGTATCCCAGGGGTGGTGACCAGATTGCCTGCCACATTGATGTCTACAATGACACCTACATTGGAAAGCGTAGTCAGTTCACGATCCTTGATGACATCCCAAAGTGTGAAGGATGCCAAATCATCCAATTGGATCTGTGCAATCCCCTCTTCGAGATAGATATTTGCGCGTTGACTGATCTTCAGGTCAAGCCGCTTACGGTGGATGACATCCCAATACTCGGTGTAGGTCTCCAGACCGCTCTCAGATGAGTACGACACAGCAATCAGGTCTGAACTCACATAGCCCAGATAAGAAGGACTGTTTTCATCAGGAACACGTAACAAGTCCAAATCATCGTTCTCGATGCCCCAGAGAAAAATGGTTCCGTCGGACCCAGCCGCAGCAACTCGCTTGCCATCTGGGGAAAAAACCGCCAGCTTTGCGTCTGGCTGCTCAAGTTTTCCGATCAGATCTCCTGACGTGAGATCGTAAAGGTATACTCCCGCCTCCGATCCCTCGCCCGCATACTCGCTTAATACAACCAGCAGACGATCGCTTTGAGGTGAGAATTCGATGCCACTGACTTCAATGTTCGGATTACCGCTTTCGATCCGCAGGAACTGCTTTCCCTGATCGACATTCCAGATTTCAAGGTTGTTGTAATCTGCTACCGCCGCGAAAAGTCCGTCGGGACTGATCGTAGTACGATTGATCACCTGGTCTGTTACAAAGCGATATGCTTCGCTCAATCTCTGCGTTTCGAGCCAGAGAATGCCCCAAAGTCCTTGCGCTCTGTTTTCCACAAGCGCCACATTCGCGCTCGTGGCTATCTTTGATGCGACGCCCATGCGCGGAGACAGGAGTTTACCATCCGGTTCCCACGACTTGATGAGTTCAAGCTGATCGATGTTGGACGCAGAAATGGGGATGTATCCAGAAACCGGCGACTCTTGGGCATAGGTGATCGGGTTCAGAAACAGCATGAACGACAGAACGATAACAGGAATAACGGATTGGCTTGGGCATAATAGCATTGCTGCCTCCATTTTCGGATCAGATCACCATCTCGCCGCGCATGACCGTCACGGCGTAGCCGCCCACCTTGACCGTCTCCATCGCCTCGCGGCTCCCGACCACCTCCACGAACGCCTGACCCGGCCGCTGCATCCCGTGTCCCTGTTCGGCGATGAAGCGCGGGCTGTCGATCAGCCCGTAGTGCCAGAGATAGGCCGCCATGCCGCCCGTGGCCGATCCCGTGAACGGGTCTTCCTGCGTATCTGGCGGCGTCCCGAAGTGCCGGGCGAAGGTGCGTCCAGCCTCGCTGTAACCCTGGAGGCAGAAGACATGCGGGCTGAAGAAATCCCCGCCCGCCCGCAGCGGGATATACAGCGCGTGGTTCATCTGGACGCGCTGCACGGCGGCCAGATCGCGCACCGGGATCATCAACTGCGGCGTCCCCGTGCTGACCGTCTGGATCGGCACGCCCGGCAGCAGATCATCCAGCGACAGGCCGAAGGCGGGCGCGACCTGTTCCGGCGCATACGTCCGCAGGAAACGCGGCGGCTTCTGCGCCATCACGAAGCGCAGCCCCGCCTCGCCCGGCTGGATTTCGACCTCGACCACCCCCGCCTGGAGTTCCAGACGGTACGCGCCTTGATCGGGGCGCAGCCGCCCGGTGTCGATCAACGCGCGGGACACCGCCATCGTCGGATGCCCGGCCAGCGGGATTTCTTCGGCAGGCGTGAAGTAACGCGCCCGCACATCGGCGGCGGTCGAGCGCAATACAAAAGCCGTCTCCGAGAGGTTGGCCTCGCGGGCAATGGCCTGCATCTGATCTTCGCCGAGCGCATCCGCGTTCAGCACCACCAGGCACGGATTGCCCTGCAAAGGCGTCTGCGTGAAAGCATCCACCAGCATCACCGATAATGGTTCAGTCATGAGTAACTTGCTCCTCCATTGAAAACACCCGCTTCACCCTGACTTATGCTATGATTCGACCAGCGAAAGGATAGACCATGCGCCAGGTCATTTTGATCCCGGATGAAACCGGCGGTTATGTCGTCGAAGTGCCGAGTTTGCCCGGTTGCTATAGTCAGGGTGAAACCGAAGCCGAAGCATTGGAAAACATCAAAGAAGCGATTGCACTTCATATTGAAGACATGATTGCGGCCGGCGAAGAAGTACCGGATGACTTGCTAGAATAACCCCGCTCCCAAAGCGCCTCCCCCACAGTCTCTTGAACACCCTACAACCGATTTCTGTGCCCATCTCCACCAACCGACACACTTTGCCCTGCATCGCTCGCCTTCGATCCGGGTTTCATGAACACAAGGAACCGAAAATGAAAGAGCCTGTGAACCGAAATGGTGTACTCAATCCCCAACCCCTAATCCCTGATCCCCGCCCCTCAGCCTGCTTCAGCAGGCTTTTTCACTCTGCCGGAGGCTTGAGCCTCCGGTACATCCTCCCACACCCTCCGCATGATCTTGGCGTTCTTGGCGTCTTGGCGGTTCGTTTTGTCTTTTTTCTTTGCGTTCTTTGCGTCTTTGCGGTTAAATCTTCTTTCCTCCGATTTTATGCCCCAAAAGTAGACAAAATGTCACCCTTTCCCGCCCATTTTGTGCTACGCTGTATTGACGGCAGGGTAGGGGCATGATGCATCATGCCCAGCCCACCCGCATGACGACGCTCTGTAACAAATCGATACCGATTTCGTCCTGCGTCTTTTGTCCCTTCAGTGGACATGGTTTTTCGGCAGCCGGGCACTTGAGTGCCTGGCGGCGCATATGCAACTTTTCGCGCATTTGCATTTGCAGCATTTCTGGCAAAACACTGCTTATATGCGAGGACTTTGGCACAAAATTGCCATTTTGCCGCTGCCGAAATTGCCGCCATTTGTGCCAATTTGTCCGTCCGGCGTGTCCGACATTGTGGACAATTCTCGCATTCTCATTCTTATCACTTTTCTCATCACCGCTGCCTTAAGCATTCTGTCTGGCTAAAAGCTATAAGCTATCAGCTAATAGCTATCGGCTTTTCCTATCAACTATAAACTATCAACTATTAACTTTTCCGATCTGGCTATCAGCTTCTTGACTCACATCCCCGGAGGCCGCATCTGCTGCGGCGGGATGATCGGCGGCCGCGGCTCGTTGGCCGCGCTGATGAGAACATGCAGCAGCACCCCCACCCCGAACGCCAGCGCGAACACCCCCACATAGCGGCGGCGGTAGGCGATCAGTTCCTCCTGTCCGGTCGTCTGTACGACCGGCGTCAGCGCAGTCACCCGCCACGCCAGGAACAGCAGGATGATCGCCACGGCCGTGACGAAGGCCACGATGATCGGCGTCGAGTTGTGCAGCCGCGTCCGCACGAACGGAAACAACAGCAGGAATCCCGCCGCCAGCCCCCAAAGCACCGGCCCCATCACCTCGCTGCGCGGGATCGTCCCGGTCAGGTCGGCGAACCAGCGGTCGCCGCCGCTGTTCTGGTAGGTCAGGATCAGGAACAGCGCCACGATCCAGCCCAGCCCGTAGCCCGCCAGACTCAGGCGGTTGCTGGACGAGAGCATCACCACCGTGATGACCGCCAGCAGCAGGAACGGAGCCACATAACCCAATCCGCCGTTCTCGACCAGCGGATTCAATCCGCCCACGACCGCCTGCACCAACCGCTCGATGAAGTTGATTATCGAGTCCACAGCACCATCCCGTCTTCAGACCACCGGTTTGCGGCGGTCGAACAGCAGCGTCGGCGCGGCGATCCCGACCGCAATCGCCCCCAGGATGAGCGCCGTCTTGATCCCATTCGCGCTGACCGCCACCAGCGCCGCCGCGGCTGCCTCCGGATCGCCCGCAGCCACCTGGAGAATCCCGATCATGGTCTGGTAAGCGAAGACCCCCGGAGCCAGCGTCACCCCCGCGCTGATGGTGAAGATCGGCGTCGGGGCGCGCAGCCGCTGCGCGAAGAATATGCCGACCACACCGATCACGACCGAGCCGGCCAGCGTCGCCAGTTCGATCTCCAACCCCAACTGCATCAGCAGCGAACGGATGGCATGGCCCAGCGCGCCGCCGATGGCGCAGCCGAGCAGCGTCCGGCGCGGGGCGCTGAACAGCATGGCGAAACCCGTCGCGGCCACTGCCGAAAGCAGCGCATCCTGTACAATCACGCCGAGCATATCGACCACGTTCATAGACCGGCCATCCCGGTCAGGCGCAGCGCCAGCGCCAACCCCAACGCGATCCCCAGCGTGACCAGCATCCCCGTCAGCCCCCGGATCAGGCCCGTGACCAGATGCCCCTTAATCATGTCCTCGGCGGCGTTGATCAGATGCACGCCCGGAACCATCAGCAGCACCGACGCAGCCAGCGCCGCCTGCGGTTCGGCGCTCACCCGCGGCGCGACGACGCCCGCGATCAAGGCCGACACAAACGCTGTCACCACCACGATGATGAGCATGTTGAAGTAGCGGCGCGCCAATTCCTGCCGTATCCACATGGCCGCAGCCGAGGCGACGGCAGTCACGGCCACCGCCGGCCAATCGCCCCCGAACAATCGGCAGAAGGCGGCGCAGGCCAGCCCGACCATGCCCACCACCAGCCAGCGGTTGTATTCCGGCGGCAAACGGTCGATGCGCTGCATGGCCTCGCGCACCTGGAAGCGGTCGATCTCATTGGCTTCCACCTGACGGCTGATGGTATTGATCTCATCCAGGACGCGCAGGCTGACGCCAATATTGACCACGCGGCGGATCTTGGTGCGGAATTCCGGGCCGCTGTTGGTTGTGACGGCAATTGCGTTCGGCGAGACCAGAATGTCCATCCAGTCCGCCCCCAGCCCCGTCCCCAGGCGGTGAACGGTTTCTTCAATCCGGGACGACTCCGCCCCATGCTGGAGCAGAAGCTGTCCCGCCCACAGCGATAAATCGATCACATCGCGCAGCACTTCGCGGTCGAGCGGGGATTTATGAACCGGCTCTGGCGGCGCTTTGGCCTCGAACATAGTGTTGAAATGCTCCTCCTCGTGAATACCTCTTCTACAATACCACAAGCGTGGGCTGGATAAGCGGGAAAAAGGGTACAAAAGTCGGATGTTGCCGTCTTTACAAAACGAGAAAATTGTGCAATGATCTGAATGATGGTTGGGGGAATGACCAGGGTAGAGCTTGCAGAACACGTCCTCAGTATGAGAAACCAGCCCCGTGCCTTGCAGATTGCCTCGTTAGTCTCCACCTCCCATTGTCTGATTCGCTAGGCTATCAGGAGTTCGTTCGTGGGAAAGAAATTGTACGTAGGCAACCTGCCCTACAGCGCTTCGTCGGAAGAAATCCGCGCGTTGTTCGAGCAGGCGGGCGAAATTCGGGACGTCGCAGTCATCACTGACCGGGAAACCGGTCGCTCAAAGGGGTTCGGTTTCGTCGAAATGGCGACCGAAGAAGGCGCGCAGGAAGCGATCCGTCGGTTCAACGGGTATCCGATGAGTAACCGGCCGCTGACTGTCAACGAGGCTCGCCCGCGCGAGGAACGGCCGATGCAGCGCCGGGACAGCCGTCCTGGTGGCGGTGGCCGCCGGTTCTAAACCGGTTCGCATTCGGAAAGGGCCGCGCGAGAGGGGCTGCTCGTCGGTATCGATCTGAAACTAACGAAGACACGGAACGCATCTGCGCTCCGTGTCTTTTTATTTGGGCATTGCGGCCAGCCCATGATGCGAACGGGATTGTGGCACAAGAATCGGATAGACAGGGCTGAACAACCATGACTATTCTGAAAGCACCGTCCCTGTCCTGATGGAGAACATCCGATGAAACGGCGTGATGCGGTGCTTCTGTTCGTGCTGGCTGCCTTGTGGGGCGCGTCCTTTCTCTTTGTGCGGATCGCGGTTCCCGTTCTTGGTCCCTTCCCTCTGGTCGCTGCCCGTGTGCTGCTGGGAGGCAGCATCCTCCTGGTCTATGCCACGCTGATTCATCAGCTACCCGATTGGCGCTCCAACTGGCTGCGTTATGCCCTGATCGGTTTGTTCAACAACGCCATTCCGTTCACCCTGATCGCAGCCGCTCAACTCCATCTGACCGCATCCTATGCCGCCCTCCTCAACGCCACCACGCCGCTCTTCAGCGCCGTCATCGCGGCCATCTGGATCAAGGAGCGGCTCACGACGGTCAAGATCAGCGGACTGGTGTTGGGCATGATCGGCGTCGCCATCGTCGTCGGTTGGGAGCCGGACGCGCTCGATTCGACGCGGGTGGTGAGCATTGCCCTGATGCTGGGGGCCACCCTGTCCTACGGCATCGCGGCTGTCTATGGCAAAGTCGCTTTCAAAAAGGGACAGCCGATTGCGACCGCTACAGGGCAGTTGCTGTCCTCGACCGTACTGATGCTGCCGCTGGCGCTGCTCAACCCGCCGCAGCACCCCATCCAGCCGGTCACAGTGGCTGCGGTAGTGGGGTTGGCGCTGCTGTCCACATCGATTGCCTACATCATCTACTTTCACCTCATTGGGAGTTCAGGCCCGACCATTGCCGCCAGCGTCACCCTGCTCATCCCATTTTTCAGCAGCCTGTGGGGGGCCATATTCCTCAGCGAACAGCTTCAGACCAACGAGGTTCTGGGCTTCCTGGTCATTCTGGTCGGGCTGTGCCTCGTGACCGGTCTGTGGAAACAGCTTTGGCCGAAGCGCCAGCCCCTCGGAGCATAATCCCCTGGCCGTACCGCATCGCTCAACCCAAAAACAAACAGGGCACAGATCGGTTCTGTGCCCCATATTCAGCCTGCTAAACTCAGTGAATCACGATTGTTGATCCCCATTCCCATCTCACCGGGAAATGACTGTTCTCAGCCAACATTACTCCCCCTCTGCCACGAAGTTTTACACTCCGACAGTTTTAAGGGAAGGGGAGGAAGGGGTAGACTCAAGGACACCTTTCAACCTCAACGAAGAGAGATGTCCAATGAGTCTAGAAGAATTGTACCACTGGCAGGCTCGAGTGCGGGAGGCGTTCAGATTTTTGGGATGCTGGCAGGTGATCGGATTGGCGGTGTATAGCTATGGAGTGGTGCTGGCGCGGCAGTGTGCGCCAAGCCGAGTGGCGGAGAAGTTACCGCTGCTGGGGAAAGCGGACAGTGTGCAGCGGCGTCTGGAGCGCATTCTGGACAATGAGCGGATCGATTGGCAGGCTTGCTGTCGGGCATGGAGTGGCTGGGTGTTGCGGCACTACCAGGGAACGCGCATCGTGTTGCTGGTGGATGAGACCAAGTTGGGGGATCACTTGAGCGCGATGGTGGTGGGCTTGGCGTATCGGGGGTGCTGTATTCCGTTAGCCTTCTGGTGTTACCCACCGAAGCAGTGGCCGATGGGGCAGGTCGAGCTGATTATGCGGTTGCTGGGTTGGATTGCGCCGGCCATCCCGCCGGGCATTATCCCACTGGTGCAGGCTGAT
>JAEUQZ010000160.1 GCA_016788965.1 Anaerolineae bacterium
CGTCAATGCTGATCTTAAAGCAGGGAGAGCAGCTCAGAAGGTCTGTCCCATATAGGTCGATGACTGAGCGAACTGGTTGAGCGGACGTTCATCCAGTATGTCGATATGCTGGCGACCACAGTGGATGATTCCCTTTTGCTCCCATGCTTTGAGGACACGGTTGATGGTTTCGGGCGTTGTGCCGATGAACTCGGCCAGGTCGCGTTGGGAAAGGCGGATGTCGATGGAGATGACATCATCGACTCTGGTGCCGAATTTCTGGGCATAATGGAGCAGGGCACGGGCCAAACGCTGTTCAACGCGCTCGGCTGCGATCTGGCGAATGCGAGAATGCGAGGTATGGACGTGTTCAATCAGGAGATCGATGACGAGCAGGCCGAGGGCGGGAATGGTCTGGATCAATTCGCGCAGGTGCGAGCCACGAATACCCAGAATATGGCTGTTCGCCACGGCCTGGATGCCAGCGGGATGGGGGAATTCACCGGATAGCGCCAGCATCCCGAAGATGTCGCCGCGCGCATAGAGCTTCAGATGCACAGCCTGCCCATCCAGAGTGTGTTCGACCAGGCGCACCCCACCATCCAGAATGATGTAGATCGAGTGGGCGGCGTCGCCCTGGCGGAACAGGTAATCGCCCGTGGTGAGGCTGTAGAGGGAAGCCCGGCGCTCAATCGCGTCGAGCGCTTCCGAGTTGAAATCTTTGAAGCGAGGAAGATCAGCCAGTGGGTACGATGGAATGCGGGACGGAGTCAGGCGATTCATCATTGCTCCTGGTGAAATCGGGCAGTGGCTGTCATTGTATTCAACTTTGATTGGACTATTCAGTGACAAACGACACGCCCAAACCTTGATGTAGGTCAAGGAACTGGGATGAGGTAGGCTGTATTCTTTGACTGACCGAGTCTATTCAATGTTTGAGGAATGTCAGGATGTCGATGGCTCGACCAATCGTTCTCGCAGCGAGTGTCCTGTGGCTCGCCATTGTAGTGCTGGCAGCGGGCTGCGGAACAGAGGGTCGCTCTTTGCCGCCTCCGATGCCAACAGTCGTACCCCCGGATGTCGTCGAGCAGATTCTCCAGACGGTCGATCTGGAGTTGGGGGCGAAAGTCTACGCGGAAAACTGTACGGCTTGTCATGGTCTCAGTGGACATGGTGATGGGGAGAGCGTAAAGTCCGGGTCAATTCCCAATGTGCCGGATTTCCACGATCCCAGCGCACGAACGGCTCACACGCCGGAAGCGATATTTGCGGTCGTCAGTGATGGACGCATGGAGAAATTCATGCCACCCTGGAGCAGCTATTTATCCGAGGCGGAGCGGTGGGCGGTGGCTCTGTATGTTTACAGTTTCACGGATCGTTCCTTTATCGAAGTTCGTGAAAGCGGCTCAGCGGGTTCATGATCACCACCATGCCATGCGGAATGAACAACACATCAGATTGGTGAACGCATGGGGGCATCGTTGAATCGGAGCCAGGTCAGAAGTATCGCCATCCCATCCCAACATGGGGTATGGGGATTCTGGCTGGAACCTTCTTTAGCCGCGTTGATCGCCGCGCCATCATGGGCGGGGTTGTGCCTGGTCGGGGCTGGTCTGGCGGCGCTGCTGCTCGCGCATCCGCTCATGATCGTGGTCAAGGATCGTGGCAAGGGGCGTCGGTATCCACGTACCCAGATGGCAGAGCGATTCGCGCTGCTGTATGGCTCCGCAGCGGTAAGCCTGCTTGCATTGGCGGCGCGGTTCACCGAGGGCGATTTTTGGCCTATTCTGGTAGTCGCTCTGCCTTTCGCGGCGATGCAACTGGGCTATGAACTGCGGAATGCCAACCGTGATGTGACGGCCGAGTTGAGCGGGGCGACCGCATTTTCGGTGTTAGCGCCGGCCGCGGCGGTCGCCACTGGTTGGACTATCCCGGCGGCGCTGGGGTTGTGGGCGGTGATGGTGATCCGAGTGGTTGTGTCGATTCTGTATGTGCGGGCGCGGCTCCGGTTGGAAAAGGGCCGCCCCACAAATCCGCAGATGGTGATTGCGGCACATATACTGGGCACAATCGCGCTGGGGCTGTTGGCCTGGGCGCAGTTGATTCCATGGATGGCTGTGATCGCCGGATTGGTGCTGCTGATCCGTGCCATCCTGGGTGTCACCTCGATGCGAAAGCCTGTGCCCGCACGGGTGATCGGATTCCGCGAAATCGCTTATGGGCTGATGACCGCCGTACTTACCGGAGTTGGATATCGTATCTAGGCGGATCGCTTCGCAGAATGCCCCGTCTGTGGGATTCCATCCTGGTTTTCTGATTTCCCCGATTGACTTCGCTCCAAGACAACCTAAGTCGGTTTGCCATGCCCTCTATCCGTGGGGATTGTGAGTTTTGTCACTATAGGGCAATGGTAAGCAATGTTAGGATGGAAACAATGCTGGGAGGTCAGCGATGCTGTACTCGCGCTGTGTCCAGGATATCTTCATTCGTCTACTCATCTCTGCTTCGATTCATACGGACAGCCTCGCAGTATCCCCGCGTCTGACCATCAAAGATTGCAGCCTACCACAGGACAATCCCATTGCACCATGCGGAATGCTCCCCACGAACGAAGGGAGAGGGTAGCTTCGCGTCTGCTGCTGTCTCTGGATCATTGGTTTGTCCACTGTTTTCATTCGGAAGAGAAAGCGGATCACCACGCGGTAGAGGAGGGAAAATCAGAGAGAATGTGATGTGTTTTTGGTCAGGGTTGTTCCAATCCCTTTGATGACGACAAGGAGCTTCATTACATGGTGAAAAAAGCGAAAGGAAAAACTACAACCCTCTACGTGATCGACCGGCCCGATCTACAACGGCTGTTCGATGTATTGATCGAACGTGGATATGACGTGATTGGGCCGACGGTGCGGGATCAGGTCATTGTGTACGACTCGATCAACTCGGTAGCGGACTTGCCAGTGGGGAAGACCGACCGCAGCGAACGGGGATTATACCGCGTGGGGGAGGGGGAGCCGCAAAAGCTGTTCAACTACAACCTCGGCCCGCAGTCGTGGAAGAAGTACCTGTTCCCGCCGACCCTGCGTATGTGGCAAGCACGCCGGGAAAACGGTGGGTTCGTGATCGAGCCGGAAGCCCATGAACCGCGCCGACTGGCGTTCATCGGTGTGCGGGCGTGCGAACTCAGCGCCATGGCGGTGCAGGATCGGGTGTTCATGGGTGGCAACTATGCCGATCCGATCTACGAGCGACAGCGCGAGAACGTGTTCATCGTGGCGGTCAACTGCGGCAAGACGAATGCGACCTGCTTCTGCGCGTCGATGAATACGGGGCCGAAGGCGACTTCGGGATTCGATCTGGCGCTGACCGAGGTGCTGGACACCGAGCAGCATTACTTCGTGGTCGAGGTCGGGAGCGATGCCGGGGAAGCTGTATTGGAGGCTGTACCGCATCGTCCGGCAGCGGAAGCTGAAGCGACTGCCACCGAACGGATCATCGCCGAGACGACGGCTCACATGGGGCGGTCATTGGATACAACGGACATCAAGACGCTGCTCACCGACAATTATGACCATCCTCGCTGGGATCAGGTCGCATCACGCTGCCTGATGTGCGGCAACTGCACGCAGGTGTGTCCTACATGTTTCTGCACGACAGTCGAGGATGTCACCGATCTGAGCGGGAATACGGCAGAACGCCGCCGCCTGTGGGATTCATGCTTCTCGATGGAATTCTCATACATCGTTGGCGGCAGTGTCCGCGCGTCGGGTAAGTCCCGGTATCGCCAATGGATGGTGCATAAGCTGGCGACGTGGATCGACCAGTTTGGTACATCAGGGTGCGTGGGCTGCGGGCGGTGCATTGCTTGGTGTCCGGTGGGGATCGATATCACCGAGGAAGCCAGCGCCATCCGTGCCCAGAATCTGGCCGAAAAGGTTCCTCCCATAGAAAAGAAGCGGAAAAAATGAAAACCCTAGAACCTCTGATTGCGGAGCATCCGTTCTTCAAAGGACTGGAAAAGCCCTATCTGGAACTCATCACCGGCTGCGCGTCGAACGCGGTCTTCAAGACGGGCGACTTCCTGTTCAGGGAAGGCGAGGTCGCCGACTATTTCTACGTCATCCGTGAAGGGACGATCAAGCTGGAGTTGTTCACGGGCGCACGCGGGCCGATCACGATTGAGACGATTGGCGCGGGCGAGATCGTAGGCTATTCGTGGCTGTTCCCACCGTACCGCTGGGTCTTCAGCGGTCGCGCGGCCACGCCGCTGCGCCTGCTCATGTTCGATGGGGCCTGCCTGCGTGGAAAGTGCGAGAATGACCACAACCTGGGCTACGAACTGATGAAGCGGTTCTCCCACATCATGATGGAGCGTTTGCAGGCGACACGGCTGCAACTGCTAGACCTGTATCACGTGCATTGAAGAAAGGTCTGCCGATGGAAACTTACATCGAAGCGCAAGCACCGGTCGCACACTCCGTCTATGACCCGATGCTGCCGAATCTGTCCCGGGTGCAGCGGGTCCAATGGGATACCCGCGATACGTTCTCGGTCGAACTGCTGCCGAAATCGGGTGACGATATCCCGGCCTTCAAAGCCGGTCAGTTCAACATGCTGTATGTCTACGGCGTCGGCGAGATTCCGATTTCGATCAGCGGCGATCCAGGACGGCGGGATGTCCTCATTCACACGACGCGCGCGGTCGGTACGGTGACGCGGGCGATGAGTGAGCTTGGGACGAATGCGATGTTAGGGGTTCGCGGTCCGTTCGGGACAAGCTGGCCGGTGGAACTGGGGCGCGGCAAGGATATTGTGATCGTGGCGGGCGGCATCGGGCTGGCTCCGCTGCGGCCGGCCATGTACCGGGTACTGGCGCAGCGCGCGCAGTACGGTCGCGTGGTGCTGCTGTACGGGGCGCGTACACCGGGCGATGTGCTGTATGGCAAGGAACTCAAGCAGTGGCGGGCGGAGTTCGATCTGGATGTGTTCGTGACGGTTGACCGGGCGACGGGCAACTGGCGCGGGAGCGTCGGGCTGGTGACTCAGTTGATCGGACGCGCGCCCTTCGATCCACAGAATACGGTTGCGATGGTATGTGGGCCGGAAGTGATGATGCGCTTCACGACGATGGAACTGGAGAAGCGCGGCGTTAGCAGCGAGAACATCTTTGTCTCCCTTGAGCGGAATATGAAATGCGCGATTGGGCT
Organism: Anaerolineae bacterium; assembly: GCA_016788965.1. Classification (GTDB taxonomy): domain Bacteria; phylum Chloroflexota; class Anaerolineae; order Aggregatilineales; family Phototrophicaceae; genus CFX2. Next base: position 5,184 of record JAEUQZ010000160.1, read on the forward strand.
GTGCGGGCACTGCCAGTTCGGGCCGGTCTTCACCTGCAAGGATGGGCCGGTATTCTGCCACAGCCATATCCAGCACCTGCTCAACAAGTGGGAGATTTAGGAGAATGACCATGCCGCGAAAGAGCAAACCTAAAGTTGCTGTGTGGAAATTTGCATCCTGTGATGGCTGTCAGTTGAGCCTGTTGGACTGCGAAGATGAACTGCTGGCAGTGGCGGATGCGGTGGATATCGCCTATTTCCCAGAGGCGTCACGGGCCGTCAGCAAGGGACCATACGATGTGTCGCTGGTGGAGGGGTCGATCATCACCCAGCATGATGCCGAACGCATTCACCGGGTGCGGCGGATGTCGAAGTTCCTGATTACGATTGGCGCGTGCGCGACAGCCGGGGGAATCCAGGCGCTGCGGAACTTCAAAGATGTGAAGACGATGATTCCGCAGGTGTATGCGACTCCGGCGTACATCGAGACGCTGAGCAAATCGACTGCGATTGCCGATCATGTGTTTGTGGACTTTGAACTGCGCGGCTGTCCGATCAACAAGGCGCAGCTTGTCGAGGTCCTCAGCGCCTATCTGAACGGACGGAAACCGAATACGCCCAAGTACAGTGTGTGCTTTGAGTGTAAACGGCGCGGAACGCCGTGCGTGATGGTGGCGCATGGGACGCTGTGTATGGGGCCGGTCACTCAGGCCGGGTGCGGCGCGTTGTGTCCAGCGTACCTGCGGGGCTGCTATGGCTGCTTCGGGCCGGTTGAGACGCCGAACACCCGCGCGTTGAGCGAGCAGTGGAAGGCGCTGGGCGCGACTCCACTCGATATCATGCGCTCTTTCCGTACCTTCAATGCTTTTGCGGATGCCTTCCGTAGGGAGAGCGAAATCCATGAAGGATAAGACGAATACCCGCGTGATCAAAGTGGATATGCTGGCGCGCGTGGAGGGGGAAGGGGCGCTTTACGTCAAGATCAAAGACCGCGCTGTGCAGGATGTCAAGTTCAAGATATTCGAGCCGCCGCGCCTGTTCGAGTCCTTCCTGCGGGGACGTGACTTCAGCGAAGCCCCGGATATCACCGCGCGCATCTGCGGCATCTGCCCGGTGGCGTACCAGATGAGCGCCGTTCACGCGATGGAGAATGCCTTCGGCATTACGGTGGACGGGGCGCTCCGCAGCCTGCGACGCCTGCTGTACTGCGGAGAGTGGATCGAGAGCCATGTGCTGCATATCTACATGCTGCACGCGCCGGATTTCCTGGGGTACGAAGATGTCATCCAAATGGCGCGAGATTACCCGGATGCGGTGAAGAAGGCGCTGGCGCTGAAGAAAATCGGCAACGAAATCGTCCGGCTGCTGGGTGGTCGAGAAATCCACCCGATCAATGTGCGCGTGGGCGGGTTCTACCGTGTTCCGACGCGGGCGGAACTGATGCCGCTGCTGGAGCAGCTCAAATGGGCGCGGGATGCGGCGGTAGAAACGGCGCGGTGGACTCGAACGCTGTCATATCCTGACCTGGAACAGGATTACGAATTCGTCGCGCTGCATCACCCGGATGAGTATCCGTTCAATGAAGGGCGGATCATTTCCAGCAAGGGAATGGACATCGCCGTCAGCGACTATGAAACGCACTTCGCGGAGGAGCATGTGGCGCATTCCAACGCGCTGCATTCCTCGATGCGAGCGCGAGGCGCGTATTCGGTGGGGCCGCTGGCACGCTACAACCTGAACTACAAACAGCTTTCACCCCTGGCGCAGGAGGCGGCAGTCAGCGCCGGCCTGACGACCGTGTGCCGCAATCCGTTCCAGAGCATCGCTGTGCGGGCGGTCGAAACGGTGTATGCCTGCGACCACGCGATCCAGATCATCGAGGGTTATGAGCCACCGGAGCGGGCCGCGGTTCCGATCCGTCCGCGCGTATCGACAGGCTCAGCGGCGACAGAAGCGCCACGAGGGCTGCTGTATCACCGCTATCGTCTCGATGACAAAGGGACGATCCTCGACGCCAAGATTGTGCCGCCGACTTCGCAGAATCAGAAGACGATTGAGGATGACCTGCACCGCGTGATCGAGTCGAATCTGAATTTGCCTGATGATAAACTGACCTGGCGCTGCGAGCAGACGATCCGCAACTACGATCCGTGCATCTCCTGCGCGACGCATTTCCTGAAACTGGACATCGTGCGCGAGTGAAAGCGGCTTGTGATCGATGGGCATCCATCTGCAATCCCCGATCCTGGTGATCGGCGTTGGAAACGAGGATCGGGGAGATGATGCCGCTGGGCTGCTGGCAGCGCGGCGGATTCGAGGGCGTGAACTGCCTCGTGTTCGGGTTGCCGAACAGTCCGGGGACGGGGCTGAACTGATCGACCTCTGGGGACAGTCCCAACGTGTTTATCTGATCGATGCAATGGTGACGGGCGCTCCGCCGGGGACAGTTCAGCGGTTCGACATTCGGGCCGGGGCACTGCCCGCGCATCTGGCACAGACTTCCAGTCACCTGTTCGGTGTGGTACAGGCCATCGAGTTAGGGCGGGTGCTGGGTTCGCTCCCGCCCACGATGCTCGTGTATGGTATCGAAGGCAAGTGCTTCGATCATGGCGCTGGCCTCTCCGCCGAAGTCGAACAAGCGGTCGCTGCCCTGGTGGAGCAGGTCATCCACGATATTCAATCGGCCTCACTTTCTCCTGCATAGCTCCGTGTTGCAGTCCATTCGACAAAATGCTTTGCATCGCTAAATAAATTGCGCTATAATGGCGTGTAGTCTGACTCAACCTGAATGGTGGGCCTCGACACGCTGGAGTGGTCACGAGAACCCCGCTACCCCGAAACGTTCACCGCTTCGTCGATAGGTCGTTCCCTGTCACGCCCCGTGCCTGGGGTCTATGTATTCGTGAAAGGGTGCCACCATGCAACTCGCTCAGCGCAATATGTACCGGTTTCCGTGGTCGGCCAATGACAATCCGATTGGCTGGTTGGAGGTCACGGATAAGTGCAACACGTACTGCCGGGGCTGCTACCGTATCAACGGGATGCAGGGACATAAGACTCTTGACCAGGTGAAAGAGGAGATTCAACTCCTCAAGCGGATGCGGAACTGCGATAACATCTCCATCGCAGGCGGCGAACCGCTCATCCATCCCCAAATCCTGGAGATCATCGCCTATATCAAGGGCCAACGAATGAAGCCGTTGATTCTCACCAACGGAATCCGGCTGGAGAACGACCGTCCCTTCATGGTTGAACTCAGGAAAGCCGGAGCTATTGGGTTCACGTTCCACATCGACAGTGAGCAGGCGCGACCGCACTGGAAGGGTAAATCCGAGACTGAACTCTTCGAACTGCGCGAACACTATGCGGACATGGCCCACTCGGTCGGCGGCCTGTTTGTGAGCTTCGGGATGACGGTGTATCCCGGCAATCTGGACTTCGTGCCGGAGATGGTTGCGTGGGCGAACCGGCATATCGACCGAGTGCATGGGCTGGTGTTCATCGGGTTCCGCAATGCTATGCCGGAAGGTGAGTTCGACTTTTCCGCGGGCGGCCAGCCGATCAATCCCGAAATGAGCTACATCAAGGGGAACACCACGACCGAAGAAGCCTGGTTGACCTCGCGGGACATCTACGCGAAGATCAAAGAACGCTTCCCGCACTACGAGACTTCGGCCTATATGGGCGGTTCGCATAACCACGACAAGATGACCTGGCTGGTTTCGGCGCAGTTGGGAACCCGGCGGCGTATGTACGGCTCGTCGGGGCCGCGCGTCGTCGAACTGTTCGAGACGCTGCACCATCTCCGGCATGGTACGTATGTGATCTATTCGCCGTCGAATATCATTCCGAAGATTGCCTTCCTGCTCGGTCTGGTCGATAAAGGGGTGCGGGCGACCTGGCGTGAGTTTTGGAAGGAAGTGCGGAAGCACCCCAGCGAATTGTTCAGCCCGCTGTACATGCAGAGCATCGGCATCATTCAAGGGCCGGACCTGTTGGAAGATGGGCGGGTGGATATGTGCGAGAGCTGCCCCGACATGACGGTTTGGGACGGCAAACTGGTGCATTCGTGCCGCCTGGACGAATGGCGGCTGTACGGGGACTACATCACCTGCACTCCGCGCAAGCAGCCCGTGGGCGCAAACGGCGCAGTCATTCCGGCGGAGAGCATCCCGGTGGCAGCGGCAAAAGAGGCCGTGCCCGGCGATTAGCGTTCAGCGTAAGGCTGCCCCAGGTTCTCAGCCTGGGGCAGACGCCTCAATCCAGGAGGCGGTCAGCGATTCGCGCGATCATCGACTGAAACCGGACAGGCCAGTTCCCGCGCAGCGCCCATTCGGCGGCGGCTTCCCGCAAGGGCAGTGGGATCAACCTCATCAGCGGACTAACACCGTGGTCGGCCAGGCTGGGCGCATCCGGTCGATCAAAGACTTTGGTTCCCAAGTAGGGATCAAATTTCCAGGGATACCCGCGCGGCCGTTCCCAACGGGCGAAGGGGCGATCATAGTTGTTCTCGGACAGGACTTTGCCATCCGCGTCGAGGATCGAGAGGCGAACTGTGGCGATCTGGCGCGGCGGCACACTCCAGTTGGTCTTCATTACGGGTTGTGAAGCATTGGCAGGGATGTCAAAGCGGACAGTGCCTTGATCGAGCAGCGCATCGTGTTCACTGTACAGTTGCCACCGAATTGATACGGCCGGATATGCCTGCATGGTGTCATTGCAGACCCAGAGCGCAATTGGGCGGTGTCCATCGTGATCCAGCGAGATCAGGAGCGGCTGCGAGGCTCGCTGAAGCGCGGCATAGCCGCCTTTGGGCAGGCGCGAGGCATCCAGCACGCCGCAGCCGACCTGGGGCACGAGGTCGTTCAGACAGAAGTGGACGTAACCCGCGCAGCTTTCGCGGCGCAACCGCCGGACATACTCGACCTGATACTGAATCAGCACCGCCTGATATGCCCAGAGCGACTCGATATGATCGTCGAGGTGATTGAGGCGTTCCCAAACGTCCGGGCAGTCCCTCAAGGTCTCGCGGGAGGCGGGGGCTTCAAAGCCGAATTCGGAGAGGAGCCGTGAGCGACGGCGGCGGATGTCCGTGAAATGGCGGCTCCAGATCGCCCCGAAGTACCAGTGCGAGTCGCCGGAACGCTGCCAGTCGGCATCCATCTGGCCGGAGCAGAGGAAAACCGGACGGGTTGGGTCATAGGCAGCAGCGTCGGCATACAGGGCGGGATCAGGGCGGACTTCGAGGTTACTTCGGCGGGCAAAAATCATGGTGGGTTCGTTATGACAGGCCCACATGACCACAGACGGGTGATGCTTGAGCAAGTCGATCATGTCGCGCTGCAAGCGGAGGGCACGCTGCTCGAATTCCGGCGAGGTGTCTTGCGTCCAGTTGAGTTCAAAATCCTGCCAGATGAGCAGTCCGGTGCGGTCACAGAGATCGTACAGTTCCAACGGGGAGACATGGACGTGAACCCGCAGCAGGTTGAGGTTGGCGGCGCGGGCCAGGGCCAGGTCGTGCGTGAATGACTCGTCGGTACACTGTGAGAGGTACAGCGCAGGGATGTAAGATGATCCCCGCAGGGAAACCGGGCGGTCGTTCAGATA
>JAEUQZ010000161.1 GCA_016788965.1 Anaerolineae bacterium
GCAATCAAATCCAAATGATTTTGATGGCTTTTGACCGAAAAGATCATTTGAGTTCGATCTCACTTCCCCATTACTTATCCCATCCGGGGAATCGGTAATAGGTTGCAAGATGAAATGCACAGCGTTGTGCGCCTAAAATGGGATACCGACCACCTACTTTCAGTTCGCCAGCCTGCCAGAAGCGTTCCAATCCTTGTCTCTCTTCATCGCTAAACCTATCTTCTTCGTCCAAGTCCTCGTCCCATTCGAGGAGCGAGACCAGATCATCGGGGTCAAAAAAGAATGCCCGTTCCCATGCTTCAGCGTGCCCCTCAATGCACTCCCAGGTTCTTTCCTCGATCCAAGAACCATAGACCAGGACACGCAACAATGTACCTTCTCGCCAATGATAATACTCAAACGCATCGACCACACTCTGGTAGCTTAACCACATGACATCCGTTTCGAGGCGTAATGACAATTCCAGCAGGTCTTGTTTAGGCAGCGTTGCATTCAGAACGCGGATATACTCAGAATTGGTCTCAATCTCCGCCGATGGAAACTTTGCGTAAACGGCGGTGATGGCATCATCGGTAACTTTCCGAACGAAAAAAGCATTCATTGAACTCATGATGGGTTGTCTCCAAAAGCATCCTAACTACCCTGACATACTTTTTGAAGAGCTACAAGTCTATCTTTGCAGAACTTTTTTCCTGTAACTGCCAAGGAGTCAATCCGTTTCCGGCCTGAAGCATACGCATCTCCTACCTGTTACAACCACCGCTAGACCCCTTTCTAGTCAATCATCCACACAGCTTGACATGGCCGCCGAAGTATGCTATTTTACCAATAGGTTAATTAACCGATTGGTTTAACAAAAGGTCTTCTCAATATGGCAGCGGATACCCTCAGCGCAACCTTTGCCGCCCTGGCTGATCCCACTCGCCGCGCGATTCTGTCGCGGTTGGCACAGGGTGAAGCCACGGTGAAGGAGCTGGCGGAACCGTTTGCCATGAGCCTGCCCGCTATTTCCAAGCATCTCAAGGTGCTGGAACGCGCTGGCCTGATCAGCCAGGGGCGGAAGGCGCAGTGGCGACCGTGCAAGATCGATGCCGCGCCGCTGAAGGAGGCGGCGGATTACATCGGTCTGTACCGCCAGTTGTGGGAAGCTCGCTTCGACCGCCTGGACGACTATCTGAACCGCTTGAACGAGGGGGAGAACACACCATGACACAGGTTGCTAAACAGGACAGCATTGCTGCCCGCACTTTCCACATCGAGCGCGTCTTCAACGCGCCGCGCGAAAAAGTCTTCGCTGCCTTCACCGACTGCAAACATCTCATGAACTGGTGGGGGCCGCACGAATGGCCGCTGGCGCACTGCGATATGGACTTCCGCGTGGGCGGCTCCTGGCATTACGCGATGCGGGAAACCGCCACAGGCAACGAGTCCTGGGGGCTGATGTTCTTCGACGAAATCACCGCGCCCGAATTCATCCGCTACCGGGATGTGTTTTCGGACGCCCACCGCGCGATCAACACCGACCTGCCGGAAACCGAAACGGCGCTGTACTTCTATGCGGAAGGCGGAAAGACGCGGGTGGTCAGCAGCACCGTGTTTGCCAGCGAAGCCGCGCTGAAGCAGGTTATCGACATCGGGATGGAACAAGGGCTGAAGGAAACGTGGGATCGGCTGGAGACCTACGTCAGCGGTTGAGTGGACGCGGCGGTCAAGAGCCGCCGCTCTCCAGCATTCACAGAGGGGAAGCCGCTTCCCCTCTGTGGGTTTCTGGATCAGGCCAGGGCGACCTGCTCCTGGGGTGTCGCGCGGGCGACCGCCTCGCCCATCCGCACGACCGCGCCCGCCCAGGACAGCCCGCTGCCGAAGGCGATCATGGCGGTGGTATCACCGGGCTTGAGCCGCCCCTCTTCGATGGCTTCGACCAGCGCCAGCGGGATCGAGGCTGCCGAGGTGTTGCCGTACTTATGCACATTCACGAAGAACTTGTCCAGCGGCAGATCGAGCGTCCGCGCGGCCGTCTCGATGATCCGCAGGTTGGCCTGATGGGGAATAATCAGGTCGAGATCGGCGGGGTTGACCCCGGCCTGCGAGGTGATGTTTCGCAGGCAGGTGGACAGCTTGCGGACGGCGAACTTGAAGACTTCCTGCCCGTTCATGCGGATGTAGTGTTCGCGCTTATCGACGACATCCTGCGAGATCGGATTGACCGTACCGCCGCCAGGAACCCAGAGGTGATGCGCCTGCCCACCATCCGACCCTAACTCGAAGGCCATCAGACCCGCGCCGTCTTCCGAGGGCTGCAAGACCACCGCCGCGGCGCCATCCCCGAAGAGGATGCAGGTTCCGCGGTCGGTATAGTCGATGGCATAGGAGATCAGTTCCACGCCGATGACCAGCACGTTGCGGTACACCCCGGTGGCGATGAACTGGCCGGCTGTCACCAGCGAGTAGACGAAACCGGAACATCCCGCCGCGATGGTGAAGGCCGGACACGACGCGCCCAATTCATGCTGGACGAAGTTGGCCGGCGCGGGCAGCAGATAATCCGGCGAGGAGTTCGCCACGACAATCAGGTCGAGTTCGGCGGCATCCATGCCGGCGACGGTCAGCGCCTCGCGGGCGGCGGCCACAGCCATGGTGGTGGTCGTCTCGCCCTCTCCGCGGATGCGGCGCTCCTTGATTCCGGTGCGGCTGGTGATCCATTCATCATTGGTATCCACCATCTGCGCCAGATCAGCATTGGTCAGCACCCGCGAAGGCACGTATTTTCCCCACCCGACTATATCCGCTCGCCTGGTCATCGTTGAAAGCTCCTTAACCGATCTTGAGAACAAAACCCGGTACGCAGCCAGTACCGGGCGAAATAAACGAATGTCGATTGTAACACGCTACTGCAAGGCCGGGACTTCCTGCTTCTCGCGGCGGGAGTCATCCATCAGGCGGCGGTAGGTCAGCAGCATAAAGCCAGCCACCAGGGCCACGCCAGCGGCGATCTGCACGCGCGGGGGCAGGTAGCGAATACGCGCCACGACGCTGCTGCGCTCGGTTCCGACCAGATCATGCTTGAGCCGCCGGACGAAGCGCTTGGAGGGCTGCGCCCCGACCAGCGTCACATGCAGCCGCCGGATCAGCCAGACCAGGCCGTCCACCTGGGTGCGCGGCACATCGTACTGCCGGATGATGCCGTCCAGGTCGGCCTGATCATCGGCCAGCAGGGCATCGGTGACAGCCGACAAGAGCGCTTGAAGTTCCAGATCAGAGGTCATAATTGCTGCTGCCTTCTTTCCGTTTCGGGCTGGATGACGCCGGAGGGGTCTTCTGCTGCGCCTCGATGTCTTCCCGCAGGGCGATCAGCGTCCGGTGATAAAGTGACTTGATAGCGCCCTCGGTGCGGTCGAGGATTTCCCCGACTTCGGCATTGGATAAATTGGCGACGAACTTCAAATAAAGAAGCTGCTGGCGATCCTCTGGCAGCCGGGCGATGGCCCCCAGAAGCTGTGCCCGTTCCTCTTTGTCTTCGGTAGCGGCGTCGGGCGCGTCCACATGCAGCCCACTGCTGACGAATTCATCCAGCGGGATGATCTTGCGCCGCCCACGATCCCGATGCCAGTTGGCGACCAGGTTGTGGGCGATGCGGTACAGCCACGCCTGGAAGGGCACGCCGCGCTCGGTATAGTTCTCGATGTGCAGCATCGCCCGGTGAAACACCGCCGCGGTCAAATCCTCGGCATCGTGGTGGTTCCCGGTGCGGTAGTAAATGTATTTGTAGATCTTCTCGACGTAGCGTTCGTACAGGACACCGAAGGCTTCCTGGCTGGTTTTTGCCAGCAGGATCAGTTCGGTGTCGTCCAGCGTCGTCAGATCGCGGGTCTTGGATTTGCGGTTGAATAGTCTCATCGTCCAGTTAAAACCCGGCACATCCCCTAAAGTTGCGCGGCCTTGAGGAACAAAAGCCTATCATCAAAATCGGGGATACGGCCATACAATAGATTCTGTAATCTGTACTCATGCCTGGAGGCTATCATGCGTATCCGACTTGCACTCATTGCATTGTTCGTGTTGGCCGCCGGGATGCTGATCGTCCCGCTGGCCGCCCAGGATTCGGTGGTCGAGGATGGCGATGTGACCATCGTCACCGGGGCCGTCACCTTCGGCAGCGATGGCAGCATCATCGTGGCCGGGATCACCATCGCGCCGGCGTCGGCCTTCAACCCATCGACGCTGCGGGAGGGCGATCTGGTGATCATCACGGGCGTGATGCTCAACGAGTTTACGCTTCAGGCCATCACCCTGGAATTCTTCGAGGATGATCCGGTCGAGGTCACGCCGGAGCCGACACCCGAAGCGACTCCTGAATCCACGCCGGAAGCGACCCCGGAGATGACTCCCGAACCCACGCTGGAAGTCACCCCGGAAGTTACGCCAGAGCCGACCTACGAAACCTGCGGCAACCTAGATCATCCGGTGGCGGCGCGGGTAGCCGAGCGCTTCGGCGTCCCGGTGGAAGAAGTGATTGCCCTGCACTGCGCCGGTAACGGCTACGGCAATATCATCCGCGCCTACACGCTGGCGGAACTGGCCGACGACGGCTCGACCGCTGCCGACTTCCTGGCGCGGCATCAGGGCGGCGAAGGCTGGGGCGAGATCATGAACGAGAGCGGCGTGGATCGTTCCGAACTCGCGCCCGGTCAGGTTCTCAAGCAGAACCGTGACGATGACGGCAGCGGCGATGCCGATGCCAGCGGCGAGGACCAGGGCGATAAGGGTAAGGGTCAGGGCGATAACGGCGAGGACAAAGGCAAAGGCGGGAACGGCAACGGCAACGGCGAAGATAAGGGCAAAGGGCAGGGTGGCAACGGCAACGGCGAGGATAAAGGCAAAGGGCAGGGCGGTTAAACCAGCAGGACCGAGATGAGCCTATCGTCGGCTGACCGGCGACTCGCTTAATGTTGGACAACGAACTGTAGGTTCATAGAAGCCTCGCTGGACTGGCATCGATGGTTGACCCTTGTTCAGCGAGGCTTCTGATTCGTAATTGGACTGACCACTACAGTCACGCGCTGGCATCCAGCACGGCAACCGTCTCGACCCCCACCGGTTCCGCCCCGCCCGTGATCAGGTCGATCACCCGGTCGTGGGCTTGCGGCGTGTAGTAGGTCTCGCCGCACTGCTGACAGACGAGCGCAGGCAGGTTCTCGATCAGAACCCAGTGGCCGCCATACTCCTGCATTCGCGTCACTTGTTGTTCGCGCAGTTTCCCTTTGCAAACCAGACACTCGTTCATCGCTGTCTTTCTCTGAAGCGATCCCCGGCTTCATCCAGAAAACGGATCACCTGCTCACGGCTGACCGTGGGGAAATCATCCAGAAACGAGCCGATGGTTTCCCCACCCGCCAGATAATCGATCAGGTTTTGCACCGGGACTCGTGTCCCGTAAAAGACCGGAATGCCGCCAAGCACTTCATCGGATCGCGTGACCAGTGGTGTACTCATGGTCGAACCTCCTGAACCTACCCCATTGTAGCACCGCTCACCCCCAGCCATAGATCAGGCGGAGGGCCTGCCAGGAGAAATAGGCCGAGGCGATGAACGCCCCGATCCCCGCCCCCAGCCAGCCGATCCCGCCGATCAGAAAGCGGCCGCCCTCGGCGATCAGGCGGCGGCGCTCGACATCCTGGCGGAAGCCCGGCTGCGACGCCTGAGTCTGTACCGCCATCCAGCCGTCGCGCAGATACGGCCAGCCGCGCCGTACCGCGCTCAGCGCGAAGAAGAACAGCCCCGCTCCAAAGATGGCATTCAGCGTCATTGCGATCATCCGGCGCTTACTCCATTGTCCGGCGGATGTTGATCCGCACGGCGTTCTTGATCGGCTTTTCGGCCACGAAGATGACGTAACCGCCGCCGCCCGCGCCGGAGAGCTTCCAGCCGAGCGCCTGATCCTGGCAGCGGTGGATGATCTCCCACACGGCGTCATTGACCATGTTCGGGAACATGGCGATCTGCGCCTCGAAGGACTCGCGGAAGTGCCGCCCGAAGGCCGCCAGATCATGCCGCAGGATGGCCTGCCAGCAGGCTTCCGTCGCCACCGAAAGCGCCCGCGCCCCATTCGGGTCGATGCGCGTATCCGACAGCGGATCGAAGCCGTCGGCGCGGGGATTGAGCGGAACCAGATAGAGCGCCTGCTCGACGAACTGGAGCGTCAGTTCATCGCCGACGTGATCGATCTTCGACGGCCAGTAGCGGCCTTCATAGAAGGCGCGGTTCAGGCCAGGGATGACGATGCCGATGGCATCCTGCGAGCCGGAGACGGCTTTCGTACCGGGCGGGTTGTCGTAGCAGAAGAGGATGTAGGCCAGCTTCTCCGGGTCGCCCGGCGGGAGCTTCGGTCCCCACAGGTCGAGGGCATGGTTGCGCGTGCTGGTCGCCATGCCGCTGCGCTCATTGAAGGTGATCGTCGGCTCAATCGAGATGGTCAGCACCGGGCCGGGATAATGCTGGCTGACGAAGGGCTGATCCAGCCAGCCGCCGGCCAGATCGATCCGGTAGGGCATCTGATCGACGCGGCGCAGCGCCGTCGTCGAGCGGGTCGGCAGATCGGCGTGTGGGGTGCGTTCCAGCACCACGTACTCGATCCCCAGTTCGCGACAGAGCGCCTCTTTCTGGGGGATGTTGCCGTCGGCGTTCACCACGAAGAAGTCCGGCTGCATGGCCCGCAGTTCGCCCTCGAAGTCGAGCATCCCCGACCCCTGTGAGACGAAGGCATCCTTGACGCCGCTCACCGACCTGACCATGTACAGCCGCTCATCCTCGGTGTTGACCGGCAGGCGGCCCTTCAACTGGTAGACGGTCGCGTCCGAGCCGAGCGCGACGTGCAGGTCGCCATAGGCCGCCGCCGCGCGGAAGAAGGCGATATGGCCGCTGTGCAGCATATCGAAGCAGCCGCTCACAAATACTTTGGGGGTCATCGTCGCTGTCACTTTCAGCCCAACTCGGCGGTATCCAATAGGATCGTCACCGGGCCATCATTGAGAATCTCGACCAGCATCATCGCGCCGAAGACGCCCTGCTCGACCCGCTGGATGCCCTCGACGCGCAGCCGCGCCACGTAAATGTCCACCAGCGGCTCGGCCTGTTCCGGGCGGGCGGCATCGGTGAAGCTGGGGCGGCGGCCTTTGCGTGAGTCAGCGTAGAGCGTGAACTGGGAGACGACCAGCACGCCCGCGCCCGTTTCCAGCGCCGAGCGGTTCATCTTGCCGTCGTCATCCTCGAAGACGCGCAGATGGGCGGTCTTCTTCGCCAGCAGTTCCGCCTCGGCCTGGGTATCCAGGTGGGTGACGCCCACCAGCGCCACGAAGCCTTGCTCAATCGCGCCCGTGACGCGCCCATTCACGCTCACGCTGCCGCGCTGCACCCGCTGTAGGATTACGCGCATGATTCCTCATCGAATTCGTCGAATGCCTCAAAGAGTTCAAAATCCTCGTCCGCTGAGAGCGCGAAAGCCTCGGCTACCGCAAGGCTGCGCTGCTCTGGGGGCATGGCTTCCAAATCCTCAAGCGTATAACCCCGCGCGATCTCAGATGGCTGGGGATCAGGCGCAGCCATACTTTCCTCTCCTCCGACCTCTGTGTCTCTGTAGTTCAATTTCACACCACGCTGCTGTTGAAGGGCGGCTCGTAGTGCATATCGTCCACTTTCCGCACCGTCGCCAGATGATCCTGCCAGTGCATCAGGAAGAATTCCTGGAGCGCCTGCTCGACCGTCAGGTAGCTGTCCCGCTCGGGGGCGTAGACCATCTTGCTGAAGGCATCCATCGGCAGCCGCAGGATGAAGTCCGTTACAGTCTTCTCGCCCTGTTCCAGACCGCGCAGCGTCGTCTCCATCACCCGCTGGCGGAACACCCGCGCTATCAGGTCATTGAAGCCGTCCCGCGCCCCACGCGATACGCGCGGCGCTATTCCCATCACCGCCAGTTGCAGATACCAGCGCGACAGCGTATCCATCAACTGGAGGTGTCCCAGCAGCGCCGCCGGACTCCAGCCGTGGTAGCGCGGTTCATACCATTTGTCCTGCGGCACAGTCCGCACCAGCCGGATCAATTCCTGCCGCGTCTGCGCGAATTCCGCGATCAGGGCGCGGCGGTCGTCTTCTGAATCCAGATAGCGGTAATTCCGTTTGGTCTCGTTCACGCCAGCATTCCTCTCCACCTCGTTCCGTCTGGCTCCATTATAACGACAAAGGTCAGGCCAGGAACGGCGGCGCGGAGTCTGCCGCGGTGGTATCCTTGATCTTGCAGGGGGTAGAGAGATCAGTACAATCAACCCTGCTCATCACGAATCGAATTGACGAGAGATGTCCGCTGGGTCGGCGGGCTGGGCAGGAGTCGCTGAAAGCTGGAGATGGATGGCCGATAGCCTGTTCGACAATCGCTACCGCTACGATTATATCTACCCGCGCGGGCGCTCCGGCGAGACGCTGCGGGCCGTCGATACCCTGGAGAACGACCGCCCGGTCGTCGTCAAACGCCCCGCGCCCAACGACGCCCCACCCATCCGCGCCGGCCAGGAAGTCAGCATCCTCAACGAGCGCAAGGCGCTCCAGCGCCTCTCCGGGCATCCGGTGGCTACGGCGCTGCTCGGCAGCGGCCAGTTCGTCGTTGGCGGGATGGCCCACCAGTACATCGTCATGGAGCGAGGCCAGGGCATCATCCTGGCCGATCTGGTGCGGGAGCTGGCCCAGCGCGGCGAACGCCTCCCCGAATTGGAGATGCTGGTCATCTTCGACAGCCTGCTCGACCTGCTGCAAACCGCCCACAGCCGCGATATCGTCTACAACGATGTCGATGCCAAGCACCTCTTCTGGGATCGGGACGCCTACCGCCTCAAGCTGATCGACTGGGGCAACGCCGTCTTCCTGGAAGGCGACGAGATGACTCCCCAGGGCGTCAGCCGCCAGAGCGATATTTTCCAGGCCGGAGAGCTGCTCTTCTACATTATCAGCGGCGGCGGCCGCGCTGATACCCCGCGCGACGCCGGCGAGGATTTCCTGGTCAGCTTCGGCGCCGATGCCGAGCGCGTCTCACCCCGTTTGCAGGCCATCATCAGCCGCGCCGTCCATCCCAACATCAAGCTGCGCCACAAAACCATCACCGATCTGCGCCGCGCCCTGACCGAGTACCGTGACCCGCTGGAACGCGAACGCAACGCCATCCTGGGGCGCATCACCGACCGCCTCCGCCAGGATCGCAGCAAGGACGAACTTCAGGGCTTGCTGGATACGCTCACTCCCGCGCTGGCCGCCGATCCCGGCCATCCGCCCAGCCGCAGCCTCCTGGCCGAGCTTCAGGCGCGGCTGCGCGATCTGGAAGTCGAAGCCGACCTGGACGCCGCCCGCATCTACCTCGAAAGCGGCAGTTGGGCACGGGCGGTCGATCTGCTGGACGAACTGCGCCAGAAAGCGCGCGGCGACCTGCGCGGCCTGATCGACCTGCTGCTCGATTTCGCCCGCACCATGTTCGAGGCGCGGCTGCCCGGCGTCCCACCGGCTGTGATGGACGCGCTGGCCTTCCTGTTTGAAGGCATGAACCTGGAAGGCGCGCATCACCTGCTGGTGACGCCCGCGCCGGATGCCCGCGCCCGCGGCGTCCAATGGCTCCTGGCCGAGCGCATCACCGCCCACACGCCGGATGTGCTGCTGCTCCGCCCCAACCTCTACCGCCTGGAAACCACCTTCACCGCGCTGGCCGCCGAAGGGCTGCCCGTCACTGAAATCCGCGCCGTGCTGGCCGAGATCAACGCCACCCTCGACCGTCTGGCCGCTTCGACCAGCGCCAGCCTGATCGAACTGCGCGATGGCTACCGCTCGGTGGTCGAGGGGCTGACCGCCCTCAGCACGCTCATCGATACCCTCAGCCGCCAGCCCAACATGGTCGAGCGCAAGCTGCCCTTCTCCGCGCTGGAACGCTCGATGAACGCCGCCATGACGCTGGCCGATCACATGCACGTCATCGGGCGGCAGGCCACCGCCAGCCCGCGCGATGCCCTCAACGCGCTCGACAGCAGCCGCTCGATTGATCCGACCAACCCGGTCTGGGATGGCGTTGCCCGGATGCTCAACGGCCTCTACGAACTGCTCGGCTCGTACCAGACCTATGTTCCATCTGCCGATGGTTCCGATCTGGCCGAGTGGCTTGTCAGCACGCGGCGCGATTTGCAGCCCTTCCGCGAACGCCTTTTCGACGACCTGCTGGCGAACATGATCGCCGGGCTGGAAGTGGCCGGCGAGGCCTGGGCCGCCTACGCCGAGACCACCATCCAGGGCGACCGCGCCGCCTCGATTGACGCCCTGACCGAAGCCATCAACAGCATCACCACCATCAGCCCGACCCTGGCCGGCTGGCTCAACCAGGTGCGTACCATCATCACCAACGCCGGCTACGTCGAACGCCATGCCCTCTATGGCGGCTTGGGCCGCGCCCTGGCCGACGGCTGGGAGAGCTTCGACCGCGGTCGCCTGCCGGATGCCGAGCGGCTCGGCCAGCAGGCTTACGAGATCGCCCGCACCGACTCGCAGCGTTTCGCCGCCTCGCGCCTGCGGGATGTCAGCACGCTGGCCCGCGCCTGGATCGAGCGCAACGTCATCAACAACTTCCGCAGCACCCAGGCCGGGCTGGTCGAAGTAGAGAAGTTCTACACGCCCGACGAACTGGCGCAGCGCGATCACTTCGCCGCCCAGATGCCCAGCAAGGACAC
>JAEUQZ010000162.1 GCA_016788965.1 Anaerolineae bacterium
CGACATGGGTATCCTGGAAGCGCCGCTGACTCCGCTGGTCGCGCCTGCCCCACCGACAATCTTCGAGGGGCGGCAGGTGGTGGTCGATTTGAGCGACCAGATGACCTACGCCTATGAAAATGGCGTGCTGGTGCGGTCGGTGCTGGTCTCTACGGGTCTACCCGGAACACCGACGGTGCAAGGCGACTACAAGGTATATCGCAAGTACGCGGCGCAGACGATGAGCGGGCCGGGCTACTACCTGCCGGATGTGCCTTATGTGATGTACTTCTATCAGGGGTACGCGCTGCACGGAACGTACTGGCACAACAACTTCGGCAACCCGATGAGCCACGGCTGCGTAAACATGCCGACGCCGGAATCCGAGTGGTTCTTCAATAACTTCGTCGATGTGGGGACGCCGGTTCACGTTCAGTATTGAGCCAAGCCGATTCAAAAGGGCTGGAGACTCTGGGAGTCTTCAGCCCTTTGTTGTGAATCGCAGTGTCAGGAGAGCGTGAGGCTATCCCCCCTGCCCCTCCAGCCCCAACTCGCTGGCATGATCCTGCATGGCTTTCAAGACCAGCGGGACATGGAACTCCCACAGATCGACGCCGAGAGTCTGTGACCCCTGCTCGACATCCTCACGATTCACACCACGGGCGAAAGCCTTGTCGCGCCACTTCTTGCGAATGGAGGAGACTTCGACATCGCGCACATTTTTAGATGGGCGCACCAGGGCAGCCGCGGTAATCAACCCGGTGAGTTCATCGACTGCAAAGAGCGCCTTGTCGCGGAGGGTCACGCGGTCATGGGCAGCGAGCGGCCCGTGGCTCAGGATGCAGCGGATATCCTCTTCATCCAGTCCACGCTCACGCAGGATCGAAGCGCCATCCATGGGATGCTGTTCGAGCGAGGGGTGAATTTCCCAATCGAAGTCGTGGAGCAGTCCCACCAGACCCCATTTGTCCGGGTCTTCGCCATAGTGCAGCGCGTAGGCACGCATGGCATACTCGACCGACAGCATGTGCTTTCGCAGACTATCGGATTGAACATACTCGCAGACAATAGCCCAGGCCTGCTCACGATCCATATGGACTTCCTTGGAGTGGGTCGGTTACTCGAATATCTGAACCTGGATCACGATCGGTTGGCCGATGGGAATCTGTCCAGGCGTGCGAAGCTCCCAGGTTCCCGTCTTCAGGCCAAAGCGGGCAGGTGTGCGGCCAACAAAGTCGAGAATTGCTTCGCCACCCGGTTCGACCACCTGCTCGTTCTCCCGGAAGAAGATGACACGTCCGGCATCCAGATTATCCCCTTCGATGAATACCAGTGCGGTATTCGGCCCCCAGGCACAGGTTCCCATGTTCACGAAGGTAATTTCGAGTGTGTATTCGGTATTGGCCTTGACGAAATCGATGCCCTCGTTGGTCTTGTCATACTCGGATTGGATGCGAACCGCGTAATCGAACTGGCAGGCATCCAGGGTCGCCTGCTGTTCGGTGGCCGCCAGGGTCAGGGCGGCGACCGTCTGGGCAATGTCGATGGTCGCGGTCGGCGTGGCTGTCGCGGTCGGGGTTCGAGACGGCGTGAAGGATGGTGTGAAAGTAGGCGTGAGCGTCGGCGCGGCCACGACGGGCAATCGGGCGAGATTCCCGAAAGCATCCACCACGGTGACGGGAATCCATCCGGGCAAGCCGCCAGCGGTCAGCACGCGGAACCAGAGATTATCTTCGCTGCGGCCCACAATCACCAACGAGTCGCCGGAGGCGGCATTGGCAAGCCGAGCGTATTGCAGACCCGGCCCTTGCCGCACCACGATGCTCTGACGCATCACGGCGACGGGGGTCGCGGGCGTGGGGCTGGGAGACGGTGTAACCGTTACAGTTGGCGTTGGCGTAGCCGTCGGCGTGCGGAACGGGGTTCGGGTCGGCTTCTCGGTGGCTTCTACGGCAACCGCGGTCGTCGGCTCGGTCGTGGCGGATTCAACCACCGCATCCGTCAGTGTGGGAGCGGCAGGGGTTTCGGTCACGGCGGCAACCGCCTGGGTTACGCCGGCCGTTTGGGTCGCCGTGCCGAACAAACCTGGGACTGGCAGCGCCCCGGTTGCGACGGCAACCGCACCCGCGCCCACCAAGAGCAGCAGCGAGACGATCAGTCCCGCATACGAACGCTGGCGGGGGCGCGAGCGGATGGTCGCAGTTGGCTCGGTTTTGGGCAGCGGCAGGGTATCATGCGGTTCGTCGGTTTCGGCAGGCTTCAATGGCGAAGGAACCGCGGTGATCGTTCCTGAATCGGAGGCGGAAGCAGCAGGCTGATTGACGGTTATCTCGGCGGGCGGCCCACCGTGAAGTTCGCGGTCAAAACGCTGAAGGTCCTCGATGAACTCGTTGGCGGTCTGATAGCGATCCACTGCTTCTTTGGCGATGGCCTTCTGGACAATCCGATCCACCGACTCGGAGACATTCGGATTGAACTGCCGAACTGAGGGCGTCGGCGTGTTCAGATGGCGGAGGATGGTCGCCAGCGGGGTCTCGGCATCGTAAGGCAGATGGCCGGAAAGTAACTGGAACAGGATGATGCCAAGCGAGTATAGATCGGAGCGTTCGTCGCCGGCTTCGCCCAGCCCCTGCTCCGGGGCCATATACGCGGGCGTGCCGACCATGCCGCCGGTCGCGGTGAACTGGGCGCCAGTGACGATCTTGGCGATACCGAAATCGGTCAGGACGATGCGCTCATCGTGATCGATCATCAGGTTGGCCGGCTTGACATCGCGGTGGATCATGCTGCGGCTGTGGGCATAAGCCAGCGCCCCGGCGGCTTCGCGGACAATCCGCACGACATCGACGACTTCCAGGAGTCGATCCTGCTCGGCCAGGCTGTTGATGCGATCTTTGAGGGTAGGCCCGTCGATCAACTCCATGACCATGTAGTAGCTTTCACCGGCCGGGTCGTACTCGAAGTCATAGACCTGGACGATGTTGGGGTGGCGCAGCTTGGCGACATTCTGCGCTTCGCGCTCGAAGCGGCTCTTGAATTCGGGATCGTCGGCGAGGAATGCGTGCAGAACCTTGATCGCCACATAGCGATCCAGGCTGCTCTGGTAGGCGCGAAAGACTTCGGCCATGCCGCCGCGCCCCAGGCGTTCAATGACATCGTACTTGCCGATTTTACGAGTGGACACAGATCCGCTATCGCTTGTATCGCAGGTAGGGCTTACTGAGAGCGATTATACTCTACTCAGCGCAGCCGCTCAAAGTAAGCCCATCTTACAATTCGTTCAGAATCCGGGATCAGCCGCCGCCGCTGACACCCTGGCGAATGCCGCCTTCAGTCATCGAGCGGGCATCGAGAGCCTGGGCTGCATCCGCGTCGGTCATATAGCCGAGATCGACGACGATCTCGCGGATGCTGCGGCCTTCGGCCAGGGACTTCTTGGCGACCTCTGCACCTTTGAGATAGCCGATGATCGGATTCAGGGCTGTCACCAGAATGGGATTGCGGGCCAACCAGCCTTCGGCGCGTTCACGGTTGGCAATGAGGCCGATGACGCAGAAGCGGGTGAAGGCATCCACCGAACCGATCATGACGTGCATGGCTTCAAACAGGTTGTGGGCGATGATGGGCATCATCACGTTGAGTTCAAGCTGGCCGGCCTGCCCCGCCATCATGACGGTCAGGTCGCAGCCCATGATGTGGAACATCGCCATGTCGAGCATCTCAGCCATGACCGGGTTGACCTTGCCGGGCATGATCGACGATCCGGGCTGCACAGGTGGGCAGGTCAGTTCAGCGAGGCCGGTGGTCGGGCCGCTGGCGAGCAGACGAATATCGTTGGCGATGCGGATCAAATCCTGGGCGGTTGAGCGGATCGCGCCAGAGAAGAAGACCGCGTCCTGCATTGACTGCATGGACTCGAAGAGGTCATCGGATTCATACAGTTTCAGGCCGCTCAGTTTGCTGAGTTTGGCGACCATGCGGCTGTGGTATTCGGGATGGGCGTTCAGGCCAGTTCCGTTGGCCGTGCCGCCGATACCCAAGCGGCGCAGCCCCTCGGCAGCCTGATTGAGCTTGTCGATGTTGCGTTCGATGGCTTTGGCCCAGGCTCCGACTTCCTGGCCGAGGCGGATCGGCACGGCATCCTGGAGATGCGTGCGGCCGCTCTTGGTCACATCGTCCCACTCGGCGGCTTTGGCGCGGAAGGCATCGGCGCAGTAGCGCAGGGTGTTGACGAGTTCTTCAACGCGCCAGAGCGCGCCGAGGCGAATAGCGGTCGGGATGGTGTCGTTGGTACTCTGCGCCATGTTGACGTGATCGTTGGGGCTGACGGGCTTCTTGGCGTCGTCGAGCTTGTAGCCGAGGATTTCGTTGGCGCGGTTGGCGATTACCTCGTTGGTGTTCATGTTGTGGCTGGTTCCCGCCCCGGCCTGGAAGGGATCGACCACGAACTGGGCGTCGAGCTTGCCGTCCAGCACTTCGTCGGCTGCTTGCATGATGGCGCGGGCCATCTTCTCGTCGAGCAGGCCGAGGTCGAGATGGACTTCGGCGGCGGCGCGTTTGATCAGTGCCATCGACCAGACGAAGGCTTTGTAGGGCTTCAGGCCGCTGACGGGGAAATTGATGACAGCACGCTGGGTCTGCGCGCCGTAATAGGCGTTCGCCGGGACTTCAACTGGCCCCAGGGAATCTTTTTCAATGCGGACGTCAACCATACCTCACTCCTTGCCGAAAAAGACGGGATGATCGGTACTCGAAAACAAAAAAGGCGTCACCGATTGTAACGCCTTTCACGAGTTTCAGCGATGACGGGAAATCCGTTCCCGCCTCAATTGGGTTACTTCGCGGCTGCGTAGAGCCTGGAGACAGCATCCCAATCAACGACATTCCACCAAGCAGCCACATAATCCGCGCGGCGGTTCTGGTAGTTCAGGTAGTAAGCATGTTCCCAGACATCCAGCCCCAGAATGGGATGCTTGTGTTCCATGACCGGGGTATCCTGGTTCGGTGTCGAAGTGAGGCTGACTGCGCCGCCCTTCTCGGCAACCAGCCAGGCCCAACCCGAACCGAAGCGCCCCATCGCAGCGGCGGCGAACTTTTCCTTGAAGGCATCGAAGCTGCCAAAGGCGGCAGTGATGGCGGCAGCGAGGTCGCCGGAGGGCTGTCCACCCTTGCCCGGCCCCATGATCGACCAGAACAGGTTATGGTTGGCATAGCCGCCGCCGTTGTTGCGGACGACGGTGCGGATGGCTTCCGGCACGGCATCCAGGGAACCGAGCAGTTCCTCGATGGATTTGCTCTGAAGTTCGGGATAGTTCTCCAGCGCCTTGTTCAGATTGGTGGTATAGGCAGCGTGGTGCTTGCCATGATGGATTTCCATCGTGCGAGCGTCGATATGCGGTTCAAGCGCGTTGGAAGCGTAAGGCAGCGGGGCCAGTTCAAACGCCATGGTCGTTTTTCTCCTTAATCCGTGAGCAATGGAATAGTGGTAGCCATCATTCTAGCGCCGCGCAGGGGCGCACCGTATTGGTCATTCGTACAGAAGAATGGCACTATTCCGAATGAACGGGTTCAAGTATGCTACAGAGTGACCGGAAACGCATCAACATTGCCTGAAAGAATGATGAGAATGCGCCGCTGGAGACAGCGGCCTTCTTCATGCTGCGGCTGAAACGAAACCCGGCACGATGACCACCTCCACATCCGTCCCGCGAACGACTCCAGCGATCCCCACCAAAGCCTTCGTGGTGATTGGCATGGGCATTCTGGCGATTTCGCTGGCCTCGATCTTCATCAAGCTGGCGCAGCAGGAAGGGGTTCCCTCGCTGCTGATCGCGGCAGGGCGGATGACCATCGCGGCGCTGGTGCTGACGCCGGTCACGCTGCGGCGGCACTGGAACGACCTCCAGCGCATCGGACGATCCGAAGTGCTGTTCGGCGGCTTATCCGGCTTGTTCCTGGCGATTCACTTCGCAACCTGGATTCTGTCCTTCGAGTACACCTCGGTGCTGGTGAGCGTGGTACTCGTGACGACCAATCCGCTGTGGGCGGCATTGCTGGAAATGGTTTTCCTGCGGGCGCGGCTGGGACGGCTGGTGATCCTGGGTTTGATCGTCGGCGTCC
Source organism: Anaerolineae bacterium (assembly GCA_016788965.1). GTDB lineage: Bacteria > Chloroflexota > Anaerolineae > Aggregatilineales > Phototrophicaceae > CFX2. Next base: position 6,100 of record JAEUQZ010000162.1, read on the forward strand.
TGGGCAGCATCATGGTGGCGTTCCCACCGACCGGAGCGATCTCATTGGGGCAGAATCCGCTGCTGGGCAGCGCATTGGCGCTGACGGGTGCGGTGGCGGTGGCGGTGTACTTCGTGCTGGGGCGGAAGCTGCGGGCGGGTCTGCCGCTGCTGCCGTACATCTGGCTGGTCTACAGCAGCGCCGCGATCATCCTCATTATCGTGGTCATCGTGGCGCGGATTCCCATCACGGGCTACAGCGCGTCCGGCTATTTCTGGCTGGTGGCGATGGCGCTGATCCCGCAGTTGATCGGGCATTCGTCATTCAACTATGTGCTGAAGTTCCTGCCCGCTTCTTATGTCGGGATCGCTTCGCAGCTTGAGCCGGTGCTGAGCGCGATCATCGCCTTCTTCCTCTTCCGCGAATCGCCAGCCGCGCTCCAAATTGCCGGCAGTGGAATCATTCTGACAGGCGTCATCCTGGCAAGCCTGGGTCAAAGTCGATCTTCACAGGAAACAGCATCCGCATGAATTCCAGTTCAACAGAACACGGCCGCGGCAATCGCTGGCGGCTGCAAGTCATCCTGCTCGTCGGCACATTTGCGGGATCGTGGGCGTCGATCTTCGGGCGGATCGCCCAGGAGGAAGGTGTACCGACGTTCATCCTGATCGCCTTTCGCATGACACTGGGGTTTCTGGTGCTGACGCCCTTCGTGCTGCGCTGGCATCAGGATGCGCTGAAGAAGCTGAGCCGCCGGGATGTCCTGGTGGCCGGGGCGGCAGGATTCTGGATGGCAACCCATCTCGTTCTGGGCTTTTCCGGGTTGGAACATACCAGCGTGCTGGTCAACGGCGTGTTAGGCGGGACGCTGCCGCTCTGGGTCGCGCTGCTGGAGACCTATGTGCTGAAGACGCGGCTAAACGCCGTGATCTGGATCGGGTTGTTCCTGACGCTGGGCGGCGGGGTGGTCATCACTCTATCGGGCAGCGGCGATCTGAGCCTGGGGGACAATCCGCTGCTGGGCAGCATCCTCTCGGCAAGCGCGGCGGTCGCCGGGGCCATCTACGCGATCATCGGGCGGGGTTCGCGGGAACGGATGCCGTTCCTGCCCTATTTGTGGATGGTTTTCATCGCGGGCAGCATCACCACATTGATTCTCAGCGGCGTGGCGCGCTACAGCTTCACCGGCTACAGCTCAACCGCCTACTTCGCGCTCATCATGCTGACGATCCTGCCACAGCTCATCGGGCACAGCGCCTACAACTACGTCCTGCGAAAACTGCCCGCTACCTATTCGAGCGTAGTGGGGCAGATCGGCATCGTCATCTCGGCCGTGCTGGCTTATTTCCTGTTCAACGAGATTCCACATGCCTTACAACTGCCGGGCAGTCTGCTGATCCTCGGTGGGATCACACTGGTAAACCTCAGCAGCCGCCAGCCCAGCCGGAACGCATCAGGACAGGCGGAAGCCGAGGTAATCCGACACGCCGGGCCAGGTCTCCACTGGCGGAACATCCTGGGGCAGCATCACCGGCACTGAGAGGGACGCCAGCACGCCATTCCGGGCAAGTTCTTGCAGCGTGTATTCCACCAGCAGCCGAAAATCCAGATCATTCCGAGCCATCCCAAAGGTGAGATACACCCGGCTGTAGAAGGGGTCGGGGCTATCTCCGCGCGTGGTGATCCGCAGCGTATCGGGATTGGCTTCCAGATGTGGCAGCAGCTTGAGGCTGTCGCCAAAAGCGGCGTCGGCGTTGTTCTCGACGAGGAGAACCTGGGCAAGGTCCTGTTCGCGGTTGACGATGAAGATCCGCACGCCGGAATTCACGCTGCGGGCAATTTCGTTCACCCGGTCGGCGGCTCCGGCTTCGCTGGCGAACACCGCCACGATCCGGGCGCGGAGGTCGAGGAAGGTCTCATACTGCGAGTCCTTCTTGACGAGCAGTCGCTCGCCGCGCAGCAGGTAGGGATGGGTCAGGTCAACCCGATCTGCCAGCGCCCAATCCAGCGGTAAGCTTACAGCAATATCTGCCTGACCGGAGGCGACCAGATCGGCGGCATTATCGGCGGAATTGGGCACGTACTCGACGCGCATTTCCCACCGGGAGACCACGGCTTCGATCAATTGGCGGTTGAAAGCGTCGAAGCGGCGCTCGCTTTCGGTGGCTTCCGGCGGCAGGTCGCGCAGGCCAGCAACCCGAACGACTCCGGTCTGCTGAATCTGTGACAGGGTGTAACGCTCCGGGTATTCCACCGTATCGGAGAATTGATCGGGCTTGGGCGCGGAATCGCCAATTCCGTTCCAGATGAACAACGCATTCAATGGATAACTCGTGCCCGGCAGATAGGTCTTGTAGAGTTCCTGGATGCGGCCTTTCTGCGCCAGGTATTGAATGGTCTTATCGATGAGGCTGCGGAAGTTCACATCCTGGCGGCGGATAACCACAGCATATGGTTCCGGCCCGACGGGTTCATCCAGGATGCGGGCAACAGGCTGCACCAACAGGCGCAGTAGATTGACGCGGCTGTCCACAATCCCATCGACTTCGTTGTTCACCAGCGCAGCCAACGCCTGATCGAGCGTGAGGTAGGATTGCAGAGTGACACCGATCCCAGCCCGCTGCTGCCACAGGCTGATCGCCTCCGCGCTGGCTGTGCCCAGGATGTAACCGATGCGGCGATTCGCCATGTCGCTCAATCGGGTTGCCGCATCATCCGGGCGCACCATCATGGATTGTGAACCCCAGTAGTAGGTCTGGCTGAACTCTACCAGGGGATCGAGATCACGGCGATGCACCTGCGAGGCCAGCAGCATATCCACTGCCCCACTCCTGAGCATATCCAGGGCGTTCTGGCGAGTCACCTGTATCGGCTCGAAGCTGACCTCCCAGGTTTCGGCCATCGACCGCGCCAGATCAGCCTCGAAGCCGGCGACTTCCCCGCGGATGTTCATCTCGCTGAACTGGGGGGCATTGAACAGCAGGCCAACACGCACTTTGTCGTCACGTTTGATCCGCGCCAGTGTCGATTCATTGGCGAGCGCATCGCTGGACGATGCAGCGGCGGTCGGCACAAGAGTTGGTGGGATGCGGGTGGGCGCAGGTTGGAGGGCGCTATCGGCGGGCAGCACCACCGTCACACTAAGGCCAATGACTATGAGAAGTACACTCACCATGCTGCCCAACCACCGGATGTTTCGGCGGTAGGGAGCAGAGCGGTGACGCGAGAGAAGTGGCTGATTCATGGATGGCTCCTTAGCCACTAAACAGATGGTGTTCCTCGATGTAGGCACGCACGGGGTCAGTCACGAGGTAACGGATGCTCAGCCCACGGGCGAGGCGTTCGGCCACATGGGTAGAAGAAATGTCGATCAGCGGCGCATCGATGATGGTGATTCGTTCGGCCAAACCGGGTAACACGGTTTCGTGCATGTCCAGGCTGAAGGACGTTCCTGGGCGGCGCATGACCGCCAGCGTACAGGCACGCATCAGTTCGAGCGGGCGATTCCAACTCGGAAACGAAACCAGCGAGTCCGCGCCCATGATGAAGAAAAGCTCTGCTCCGGGATTTTGATCGCGCAGCAGATGGATCATATCCACCGAATAATGTGGGCCAGGCCGATCCACATCGACCCGTGAGAGCGCAAAGCGCGGATTGTCTTCCATGGCGGCGGCGAGCAAGGCCAGCCGGTGTTCAATAGGGGTGTGGATTTCATCACGCTTGTGGGGTGGATCGGCGGCCGGGACGAACAGCAGACGATCAAGCTGCAAGGCATCCGCCGCATATTCACCCAGGATGAGGTGGCCGACATGGGGCGGGTCGAATGTGCCGCCGAGAATGCCGAGGCGCTGACTCATGAAATCGACCTTTGCATGAGAACCTCAGCCCAGCAAATTGAACGCGAAGAATGAAGCCCGGCGACTTGAACCATGCCTCTATTCCGACCATTCCAGTTCAAAGTCACCAATGAAGACGGTATCTCCAGGCTCGACGCCGGCTGCTTCCAGCGCCTCGGAGACGCCCAGCGTTTCCAGAATCCTCTGGAAGCGCAGAACGGCATCTTCGTACTCCCAGTGGGTCATCAGCGCGGCGCGTTCGATGCGTTTGCCGGATACGCGGTAGACACCTTCGCCTTCCTGAATCACAGTGAAGGGAATCTCCTCTTCAGGGAGTTCATAGACAGGCATCCGCGCGGGTTCCGGGACAGTGGGTTCAGGCAGGGAGCCGATGGTCTGGAAGATCAACTGCACCAACTGGCGGACATTCTTCTGAGTCGCCGCGGAGATGGCTATCGGCTCGATGCCACGTTTGCGGAGCGATTCTTCGACGGTCAGCCAGCGTTCCTGCGCTTCCGGCAGGTCGATTTTGTTGAAGACCACGATCTGCGGCTTCTGGGCCAGATACTCGTCGAACAAGGCGAGTTCGGTGTTGATCTGGCTGTAGTCGGCAAGGGGATCATCGGAGAGTCCGTCGATCATGTGAATGAGCACGCGCGTGCGTTGGATGTGCCGCAAAAAATCATGCCCTAACCCGGCACCTTCATG
>JAEUQZ010000163.1 GCA_016788965.1 Anaerolineae bacterium
GGGCGGGGCGTCTCGGTCGCAGCGGGCACGTCCGTTGGGGGCGTGGTGGGAGACGGAATCAGCGTCGCGGTCGCGGCGGGGGTGGGGGTGGCAGCGGGAACGCTGGTGTTGAGGGCAGGGAGAGTCACGGCCAGAGGGCGGGGCGTATTGGTCACGAGCAACTGCGCGACCAGGGTCGGTTCGGGTGTGGGCGTCAGGGTGGCAGTGGGCGTTACGGTTGGCGTCGAGGTCGGCGTGCTGCTGGGCGTGGCGCTGGGAGTCGATGTGGAGGTGTTGGTCGGCGTGGCCGTGTTGGTGGCCGTCGCGGTTGGCGTCGATGTCTGGGTGGCCGTATTGGTCGGCTGGGGGGTGAAGGTGGTCAGGGTGGGGGCGAGCGTGGCGGCCATCTGCTGGTAGAGCGGCTGGCGCTCGGCGGCACGCTGGCTTTCGCCGAAGTAGCGGGTCACGGCCTGAACTGTGCCGGAACTCTGCCATAAGCCGAGCGCGAGCAGAATCAGCGGGATCAAGCGCGAAAACACGAAGCCAAATAAGCGGCGTAAGCGCGAGGGTTTGTTCAGGGACATGAAGGCATCCTGTATCCGAAACTGATCAAACTGGCTGAGTGTACCGCGTCGGTGATGGATGACGGCTCAGCGTTGGAAAATCAGCGGGATGGCGCATGGTTCAGCGAAGCGCTCATCGAGTTGCACCACGGTCAATTGTAACCAATACAGGCCCGGCGTGAAGATGCTGATATCGATCTGGGCGAGTTCACCCTGAGCAACTGGGGTCAGATAGCGGTTATAGAGGGTGTAGGTCTGGATGGAATCCGGGCGAATCTCGATCTTGTAGTAGCCGAAACGATCCAACCAGGCTGTGCCCTGCACGCTCACCAGACCGGTGACGGTCTGCCCAGGGGTGAGATTGGTGATGACCGCGCCAGGATCGGTGCAGCCCTGAGCGACCCAACCGGATGCCGCCGTCGGGGCGGCTCCTGGAATGAAGATTGTCTGACTGACAGTGATGCTGTTGGCGTTGGTCAGGCAGTTGACTTCCTGGAGGTTCTGGACAGTCGTGCCGGAGGCGGACGCAATCGAGGTCAAGGTGTCGCCGCGCTGAATCACGTAGACGATCCAGCCGGGGGGCTGTGAACAGGCGGGGATGGGGCTGGCCGTCCAGGTTGGGGTCGGCGTGGGCGGAATGGGCGTTCGCGTGGGAGTAGGCGTGCGGGTCAATGTGGCCGTCGGCGTGGCGGTGGGGCTGGGCGTCCGGGTCGCGGTTGGGGTTGGCGTGGCGCTAGGACGGGCGGTCGCGGTGAAGGTGGACGTGGGTGAAGGCGTGCGCGTCAGCGTCGCGGTCGGCGTGTGGGTGAAGGTAGCGGTTGGGGTGGCGCTGGGTCGCGGCGTTGAACTCGGTCTTGGGGTCGGCGAGAGCGTCGCAGTCAGCGTTGGCGTGGCGCTGGGTCGCACGGTGGCAGTGAAGGTGGCGGATGGCGCGGGCAGCGGCGTGCGGGTCAGCGTTGCCGTCGGCGTGGCGGTGAGCGTCAGCGGTTTCAGGGTGCTGGTCGATGTAGCCGAGGGGCGCGGAGTCTGGCTGGCGGTCGGCGTTGGAGGCAGGGGCGTGGTGGTCGGACTTGGTGGAAGTCGTGTCGGTGACGAGGTTGCGGATGGTGAGACAGCGACGGTCGGGATCAAGGTAGTGGGCACATTTGTGGGTGTCATCGTGGCTGAGGGCAGCGGTTCGGGCGTGGACTCGACGGTCTCGATGGTCGCTTCAGGTGATGATGTGGCGGCTGAGAGCGCCGAATCCGTTGGGGTGGCGACGATGGCCGTTTCGTCGGTGCGGCTGGAAAGCGACAAGATGATGCCGAAAGCAATCGCCACGGCCAGCACACCAATGGCGACGATGGCGACGATGACTTCGTTGGCGATGTCTCGCTGCATGAATTACCCCTGTGCCTCGACAGATGAGGATTCGACCGGGAGGGCGACGTAGAAGATGCTGCCTGTGCCGGGGCGCGATTCGACCCACAGGCCACCGCGATGGGCTTCAACAAGGGTCTTGGCGATGGACAGGCCGACGCCGGTATCCCCCAAGCCGGGAATGAGTGGATTGGCGGCCTTGTATTTGCGGGTGAAGACCCGCGCTAGTTCTTCCTGGGGAATGCCGCCGCCGCGATCCTCGATGGAGATGAGGATGCTATCGGTGGGGGTAGTCATGTGCGGGCCGCTGATCTGAACGACCTGGCGGTGGGCGGTGACGACGATCTGGGTATCGGGCGGCGATACCAGATAGGCATTGGTGAGCAACTGGCTGATGACCTGGGAGATGGCGTCCCGGTCTACTTTCACGGGCGGGACGCTTTCATCGAGGTTGAGGTGAACAGCCAGGCTCTTTTCGCGGAACTGGTGGATAGAACTGCTGATGGTGTCCTCGATCAGGCTGATGACATCGATGCTCTGGGGCACGAGGGTCAATTTGCTGGTGTCGAGGGCGGTGATGCGGGTCAGATCGTCGAGCATGAAGGTCATGCGGTTGATGTTGGCGGCGACACGATGAAGGAACTTGCGCTGCATTTCGCCGAGAATGCCGGCGGATTCTTCCACGAGTAGATCGACGTAACCCATGATGGAGGTCAGCGGCGTGCGGAGTTCCTGGATGGCTCCGAGGGTGACTTCCGGGTTGTAAAGCTGGTAGCCGGACGCACCGTCTTCGCTTTCGGCGGCGGTGGTCTTGACCTGAAGCAGGTCGATCTTGTTCTGGGCGGAGGCGAGCAGATTGCGCGTTTCGGTCAATTCACGTTCGAGACGACTGCGCTGCTCGGAGACATCTTCGACCATGCGGGTCAGGGAATGGAGGCCGCTTTCACCGATTTCCTGAAGGCGTTCGCGGTTGCCTTCGACCCGGTTGAGGAGCATATCGCGCTCGGTTTCGAGGGCCTGTCTCTCGGCAGTAAGCTGATCCTGAAGGCGGAGCCATTCGCTCTTTTCGTTGGCAAGCTGCTGCATTTGTATGCGGAGCTTGGCCTGCTCCTGGTGGGCTTCGGCCAGTTCGAGCTGGTAGCTGGAGGCTTCGGCGACGAGGCGGGCGCGGTTCTGCTTGATGGCGTCCTGCTTCGCCAGCAATTCATTGCGCTCGGCGCGTAACTGATCGCGTTCTTTGGTGAGGGCTTCGCGGTCGGAGGCGACATTGCGGACATCCTGCTCCAGGGCTTGAATGCGGGTGTCGCGCTGTTTTTCCAGGTCAATGCTGGAAGCAAACTGGGTACGCTCGTTGAGCAGGGCGTTGCGTTCCAGGGTCAACTGGTCGATGCGGGATTGCAGAGCGGCCAACTGGTCGATGATCTGCGGGAGCAATTGGGGCAGGCTGCCAGCGCTGTCTTCCAAGCCCATATCGCGCAGTTTGCCAACCAGCGCCTGGACGCGAAGCTGCATCTCGTCACGCTCGGACTGCATCCGCTGCTTGTCGATGGCAAGCTGGTCGAGGAAGGCCTGGAGGGATTTGCCACCGTCGGCGACGGCCTGGTTCGCACGAATCTGGCCGAGTTCGCGCTGCAAGGCTTCGCGCTGGGCGAGGAGTTCTTCTTTTTCGCGGCGGAGAACATCGACCATGCCGCGGAAGATGGACTCGTCGCCGCGCGCGCCGGCCGTGACGAGGGTGGTCTCGGCTTCCTGAAGGCGGGCACGAAGCTGTTCGCGTTCATCGCGGAGGTGCTGCTGCTCATCGGTGAGGGCGAGGATGCGCTGGGAGACGGAGAGTCCTTCCTCGGTATCTCCGAGCGACGAGGCGACGCGGTTGCGTTCCTGGTCGAGTTCCAGGCGAAGCTGCTTGATCTGCTGGGTGAGGGCGGTGATCTGATCGCGGGAGGCCTGGAGGCTGGCCTGCATCTCGTGACGGGCGGCGAGTACGCCGCTGTCGTTCATCTCATCGATGGGCACGCCTTCGAGGAGGGCCTGGATCGCGCGTTCTTCGGCGCGGAGGCGCGAATCGCGGGCGGCATAACTGAGTGACAGGAGGTGTCCGGCGATGATGCCGATGCCTTTGAGGAGTTCGCGTTCGGCGTCGTCCAGTTCGCGTTTGGAGTAGGGTTGGCCGACCAGGAGGATGCCGGTCAATTCCTTGCCGCTGACGAGCGGCTGCAAGTAGGTGGGGCCAGTCTCTTCGACATCGAGGCGGTTGTAGAGGTCTTGCAGTTCCTCAGCGTTGCGGTCGAGATAAAGCGGGCGCTGCATCCGGCGGTCGATGCTGTTGCCGAGGGTTGGCTGGTTGGCAAGGTTGAGCGACATGCCTGAAATCGGGCGGCGCATGGCGAGGTCATAGGCGGCGGCGACATCGGCGTAGTTGGCGTCCTGGATGTTCAGGATCGCGCCGACATCGGCTTTGAGGATTTCCAGCGCGGCCTTGACGATGCGCTCCGGGATTTCGTTGGGGCTGGAAGCTTCCAGAATGAGGCCGAGCGTCTTGAGAAGCTGGATCGAGTCACGCTGGATGGGAGTGGCGGGCGGCGCGGGCAGATGGATGCCGAGGGCGGCGGGAGCTTCGACCTGCTCGGCGGGCTGGGCTGAGCGGGGCATTGCAGCCGCAGCGGGTGCGGTTGAACGTTCGCGCAGACGCAGTTCACCCTCGAAGGCGGTGATGATGGCCCGGTAGATGAGGCCGGGGACAATGGCAAGGGCGGCCAAGAACGCGATCCGCAGCGTGCCGGCGTAATCACCGGAAACGGCTCCCTGGAGAATCTGGATCAGGTGGATGATGTGACCGGCGATCAGGATGACGAAGAAGAGCAGTTTGAGGGGCGCATCGGTGATCTGATCGAAGTTGGCGCCGATGACAACCAGACCAAGCACAGCCACAGCGAGGCCAGCCAGCGTCCAGGCAATCCCGGCGGGGCTGAGGGTGAAGCCGATCTGCGCGCCGTCTCCCGTCCACTGAAAGCCGCTGAGGACATAGCCGATGCTGATTGCGAGGATAGCCAGCAGGAGAAGCTGGCTGGAACGGCGGGAGAGGGGGTGATTCCCGGAAGGCAGAAATGACCAGGCACAGACCACGATAATGACCAGGCCAGCGGCGCGTTCCAATGGGGGGAGGATGCTGGAAAGGTTCTGCTCGGCAATGAGGGCGAAGACGACACCCGCGATCACCACCAACCAGACGATGAGCAAGCCGAATGCGCCGACGACATAACGATTGGCGGCGCTGGTTTTGCCGCGCCGCCAGCGTTCGCCGAGTGCCATGAAGAAAGCAGCCTGGCTGATCGCTACGGCAGCCAGGAAGTAGATCACGTCACCGGGAGGGCGCACGAAGAGATTCAAAAAATCGAAGGGGGAGGTGGACAAGGAAAAACCCCTCTAATTCATCAGAGTCAACCTGCTCTGTAAGTATATCATAGGGTGGAATCTGTGTTGGGCGAGTGCAGGCGGAACCGCGCGAAAAATGTATGAACGTTGACGCGGTGGCGCGGATTTCGATACACTACCGGGTGTTAGACAGGTCATGAGACAGGTGATCGTGCAATCCCCACCAGATCGACTCCGTTTGCGCCAGATCAGCGTTTTCCTCCAAAAAGCCCCGTGGATTGTTGGCAGTGCCCGCAAACTCTGGCGTTTTTTTCAGCCGAAGTTTTCCGCCGGAGTCGTTGGGATCGTGTTCGACTCGGAAGGGCGGGTGCTGCTGGTGGAACATGTGTTTCATCCGTATGCGCCGTGGGGACTGCCGGGCGGATGGGTGGGGCGGAACGAAACGCCGGCCGAGACAGTGGCGCGGGAACTGCTGGAAGAACTCGACCTAGAAGTTCGGGTGGGGGCGCTGGTGCTGACGAGCCTGGATTTTGGGGATCACCTGGATTTTGCTTACATCGCGTATGGGAAGAGCGATGTGGGCAACCTCAGTCAAGAGCTTCTGAACTATGGTTGGTATTCGCTGGATGCGCTGCCCAAGCTACACAGCTTTCATCACCGCGCGATTCAACGGGCGGCACGCTTCCAGGCGATGTGGAATGAATTGAGTGCCTATGACGATGAACACTCTGGCAGGCCGTAGGCGCGGCCGCCGCAACTGGCCGCTGGTCATCCAATTGATTTCGGTGCTGCTGCTGCTGGCGGCGGTGGGTCTGTTTGTCTTCTATCTGGTGCAGTTCAGCCAACAGGGGGAGGCGCTGCCACAGGATGTGCGGGTGGGCGGCGTGTCGGTTGGGGGGCTTTCTTCCCGCGAGGCGCTGAGCGCGTTGGAACAAGCCTATCGTGAACCAGTGGTCGTATACTACCGGGAAAGTCCGATCCTGCTCGACCCGGCGTCGGTGGGGTTCCAGCTCAACAGCCAGTCGATGCTGGCGGCGGCGGCGGCAGCGGGAGATGTGCAGGGCAGCTTCTGGTCACAGTTCTTCGCCTACCTGTTGGGGCGCGAAGATTCGCAGGCGGCGGATGTGCCGCTCTCGGCGTCGTATCAGCGCAATCTGATCGACCAATTCGCGCGGGATATCAGCGCGCGCTATGACCGGCCATCGGGAGCGCCGACCTATGATCTCGCCACGCTGACACTGCGAACCGGGGATTCGGGATACACGCTGGATGTCGAGGCGGCCGTGCCATTGATCGAAGCGGCGTTGAATAGTCCGACGCAACGGACGGTCAATCTGCCTATCGTCAATTCCAGCGTGAATGTGGGCAACATCGGCACGTTGGAAGTGATGATAAAAGACTACCTGGACTCACAAGGGTTCATCTACGATGGACAGACGACGGTGGCGTCGGTGTTCATCCTGGATTTGCGGACAGGCGAAGAAGTCAATATCAATGGCGATGTGGCCTACTCCGCAGCCAGCACGATCAAGGTATCGATCATGACCGATTACTTCCGGCAGCTTTGGGTCGCGCCGCCGCAGGATGAAGCCTGGCTGATGGCGAACTCGCTGCTGTGCAGCAACAACTCGTCATCGAATCTGATGATGCAGATCATCGGCGAACGGGTTTCGGGGCAGCAAGACATCTTTGCCGGGATTGCCGATGTGACCGATAATCTGCAATTCCTGGGCATACGGAATACCTATATCACCGCACCGTTCGTTCTGGGCGTAGAGGGGCAGCAGTTAGGATCGATCCCGGCTCCGCAGACAACGCCAAACCCGAACTTCAATACCAATCCCGATCCCTATCTCCAGACGACCGCCGAGGATATTGGGACGTTGTTCAGCATGATCTATGACTGCGCGACGTTGGGTTCAGGACTGATGGCAGCGTATCCCGGCGGGGAGTTCACCCAGACGGAATGCCGCCAGATGCTCGAATTGATGAGCGCCAATGATCTGCTGCGTTTGCTGCAAGCGGGTATCCCGGCGGGGACGCGCATCTCCCACAAGAACGGCTGGGTGGCGGATATGAGCGGCGACGCAGGGATCGTCTTCCCGCCCAACGGGCGCGATTATGTCATCAGCGTGTATTTATGGGAACAGGCGGAATTTCAGGACTATACGCGGCTGTGGCCGCTGATCGAGGGCGTGTCCCGCGCGGCATGGAATTACTTCAGCCCAGAAAACCCCTTGATCGCGCCGCGCACGGATATTCCCGATGCCGCGCAAGAGTGCGCCGGGAATTATCTCCCGCCGAATGCGGAGTCGGTCGATCTGAACAACATCAATGGCTGGCGAGCCACGCCTGTGCCGACTACGCCGTAGGGTGTTGTGTCGAAGATCAATCTGGCGGAATCTCTTTGTAGAGGGTGAGGATGTTCCGGCCATCGGCGTAGCGGTAAGACACTTCGTCCATAACGCGGCGCACTAAGTGGATGCCCCACCCGCCTGGTTTATCGCGGGTGAAGGTGGTATCGGGGTCGGGAGATGGTTGGGTCAAGGGGTCGAAGGGGGGACCCTCATCAGCGACGATGATGGTGAGCAGGCCGATCTGAGCCGAGGTCGTCAGGTAGATGGGGCGATGTTTGCGGCCGTCGCGGTAAGCATGTTCCATCACATTGGCGCAGACTTCATCCACGGCCAACTGGCAGTGGTGGACCCCACGATCATCCATGCCGGCCTTGCGAGCATTGACGGTGATGAACTCCAGCACGCGAGGCATCTCGCGCATGTGGGCCTGTACGACCAGGTGATGCTCGACCTTTTGCATCGTCGCTCAGCCAGACCTGTGCTAGAAGCTGCTGACGGCTTCGGCCTGCGATGGAAAAATCTGGAAGACCGAATCGAGACCGGTCATTTCCAAGACTTCACGAACCCGTTCGGAAGGCTGCGCCAAACGAAGCTCGCCTTTGTCTTGCAGCTTCTTGGCGGCGGCCACGATCTCACGCAGTCCGGCGCTGCTCATGTAATCGACGCCGGCCAGATCCAGGACGAGTTGATTTTGGCCCTGAGAGATGACGCCACTGAGGGCGTCGCCGAACTGATTGGCGTTGTTGCTATCGATCCGACCCGCGACCTCAATGACGGCGACATTGGGCTGCGTGGAAACGTGTATGTTCATCCAGTGAGAACCTCAACTGCGTTCAATAGACTCATGGGTGACTCTGCCATGAGTATACATTAAAAACGGCTCACTGCTGAATCCAACGAAGGGCGTGGTCGTCTATAATCAGGGCGTTCAGTGGATTGTTTAGGGCGAGGACTCAAACATGAATTGGGGACTGGTTGTGCTGCTGACGGCCGCGATCAGCACCATTCTGATCATCATTCAGCGGACAGAAGCGCGGCGACGGCGGGCGGTGACATGGTTCATGCTGCTGTTTTTCCCGGTGATCGTGTGGTTCACGAGCCGGCGGGATGGGTGGGGTGAACTGATTTTGGCGTTGGTGATCTCGCTCCTATTCAGCTTCCTGTTCTGGGTGCTGATCGGGCGGTATAACCCGGTGGGTTCCAGCGACGATATTCGGGTGCTGGGATTGGATGACTGAAGTCCGGTCAGGTGGGGCGAACCCGCCTGACCGGAAGCGCAGCAGGAGAGATCAGCCGATGACGTTCAACGGGATAACATCGGCGGTCTGGAGCATCACGACGCTGATGCGGGCGGCAACCGTGCGAGCCATCGCCTGAAATGCCTGCCCAGCGGGATTATCGGGTTGGGTCACGACGATGGGGCGTCCGTAGTCACCGCCTATGCGGACTTCGGCATCCAGCGGGATACGGCCGAGGAAGGGAACGCCGCGTTCTTTCGCCAGGCGTTCGCCACCGCCTTCACCGAAAAAGTCGCCCGACATATTCTCGACAATGCCCAGCACCGGGACATTGAGCGTGTCGAACATGGCACAGCTTCGCAGCGCATCAGAGACGGCGACTTCCTGCGGCTGGGTGACGATGATGACTCCGGTCAGGGGAAAGGACTGGGCCAGCGAGAGCGGCGCGTCCCCGGTGCCGGGCGGGAGATCGACGATCATGTAGTCCAACTGACCCCACTCGACATCGGTGAACAACTGGCGAATGGCGCTGTGGAGCATGGGGCCGCGCAGGATCATAGGTTTATCAGGCGTGGTGAGGAAGCCCGTACTCATGACCTTGAAGCCGTAGGCTTCCATCGGGATCATCTTGTTGTTGACGACCTGGGGGCGACCATAACCGAGACCGGTCATCTGGGGGAGGTTGGGGTTGAGGATGTCACCATCGATCAAACCGACGCGCGCTCCGGCTTCGGCCAGCGCCGCGGCGAGATTGGTCGAGACGGTGCTTTTGCCGACGCCACCTTTGCCGCTGGCGACGGCGACGAGGCTCCGCATGGGGACATCCAGACGTCCGTGAATCTTGCGGTCGGTGGGAACCTGGGCATCCCACCGGATGTCGAGGCGGTCAATGCCGGGAACTTTGCCGATCAAGGCAGCGCTGCAACGCTCCTCGAAGACGCTCTTGAGAGGGCAGGCAGGCGTCGTCAAGACTATGGTGAAGCGGGCGGTCGCGCCTTCGACGGAAAGATCGCGCACCATGTTCAGCGATACGATGTCCCGGTGGAGTTCGGGTTCGATGACGGTACTCAAGGCCGTCATGATTTGATTTTGAATGTCGCTCATGCAAACTCCTATGCAGTGGATGTGATCCGGGAATAATTATAACGCAGATCAGAAAAATTCAGCAGCAGAATTCTGGATAGGGACGGATCAAGGGGCGGCCAGGAAATGAAAGAGGGTGGCCTTTGAGTGGGCCACCCTCGATAGATTTAGCCCTTCTGAGCTTTCTTCTCGCGGATTTTGGCGAGCATGGCCTGTTTGTCGAACTTGGCTGCTTTGGGCGCACCGCCGGATTCCGCCGGAGTCGCGGCAGGCGCAGCTTTTGGGGCAGAGGCGGCAGCGACAGGTTCGGGTTCGGGCGCGGCCTCTTCGACCACTGGCGCAGCTTCACCCGCCGCGCCATCGACATCGCGGTAGATGACCAGGTTGTCCTGGGTGGGCTTGACGGCTTCTTTGCCGGCCTTCTTCATGGCCTTGAGGATGTCGGTGTGTTCCCAGCCGCCGCGGGCGGCGGCTTCTTCGAGGGCGGTGGTGGGCGCGATGCTCTTCCAGTAGCTAAGCGGCTTGGAGAGGCGCTGCTTGTCATGAATGTGGTGATTGGTGCGGTCGTAGCTGGCGAGTTCGTAATCGTGATCCATCTTGATGGCATCGAAGGGGCAGAACTCCGCACAGAAGCCGCAGTTCATGCAGATGTCGATGTCGATGAAG
>JAEUQZ010000164.1 GCA_016788965.1 Anaerolineae bacterium
CCCATGCTGCTGCTCTGGCTGGAAAAACGCCTCAGCCGCCGGGTGATCGTCACGGCGGTGCTGTGGTATGCGATGCCGCTGCTGTTGGCGTTATGGTGGCTGTTCGTCTCCTCACGGATCGGCCTGAGCTACCAGGCCAACGCGCTCGATACCAGCACCGACCTCAGCAGCCTGCTGTACACACTGACGAACGTCTACCTCCGCACCTTCTGGAATTCGTGGGCATACACGCTGGAATATGCGCCGCAGGGCTTCTCCGACCCGCTGACCTACATCGGCTATCTCGGCTTCGGGCTGAGCGCCGGGCTGCTCTGGCTCCACCTGCGCGATGTGAATGCAGGTCTTTCGCAGCGGCAGTATCTGGTGCTGCTCGGCGCGGGGATCGTGCTGGTCTTCCTCGGCTTCGCGCCCTTCCTGCCCACGCGCTGGCGCGACGATTACTTCCGCACCCTGCTGGTCGCCTTCATTGGATCGGCGGTGTGCGCTGCCGCGCTGGTCGGGCTGGTCACGAGCCTGCCGCGAACAGCGAGATTGATCCTGGCGGCCGGGTTGGTCGTGTTGGCCGGGTTGATCTGGCTCAAGACCGACCGCTTCGCCAGCCTGATGACGCTGTGCATCGCCATCGGGCTGCTGCTTCAATGGCGGTTGCGCTTCAGTCTGGCCGGCGCCGCGCTGCTCGGTCTTGCCATCAGCAGCGCAGTCGGGGGCATTCGGTATCAGGCCAGCAAAGCCTACTACCCGAACCAGCAGCGGATTCTCCAGGACATTACCCAGGCCGCACCGCGGCTGCTGCCGGACACCGTGGTCGTGCTGACCGCCCCGCCAGGCGAGACACTGCCGTTCGAGATGATCGACCTGTGGCGTTACGATGTCTTCACGGCCATGCTGCAATTCACCTATTCGGATGGCCGCATTCAGGGGTATCCTTGTGACATGAATCCCGGCAGCGCCGGCTGGTACGCGACGGACTGCCGGATGAGCCGGGATACGGTGGATATCTTCCAGGGGGGCGAATTGTACGCCCGCATTCCCTACAATCAGGCGGTCGTGTTCGATTATGCTCCGGGTGGCGGGTATACCCTGCTGGAGGAACTGCCAGCCGCGTATCTGGCCGATGGGGAGGCGCTGGGCTATAAGCCGGCCGCGCGGATCGATGGATCGGCCACACCCCCATCTCGTGTTGAGAGTGTGTATGGGGTAAGATGAGCGCAGTGAGTGCATCGGTCATTCGAGTGGACGCATAAGTAGGCGATGAGTTATGGCGCGAGATTACTATGAAGTGCTGGGGGTTCCCCGCACGGCCAGCAAAGAGGACATCAAGAAAGCCTTCCGCAAGCTGGCCCGCGAATATCACCCGGATGTCAGCCAGCATTCGGATGCGGAGAACCGCTTCAAAGAGATCAATGAGGCTTACGAAGTCCTCAACGACGACGAGAAACGTGCCCGCTATGACCGCTTCGGCGCGGCCGGGGTCAATGGCGGCGGATTCTCCGGGGCGGGTGGCTTCGGCGTCAGCGGCTTCGAGGAAATCTTCGAGGAGTTCTTCAACAACTTCGGCGGCGCGCGGGCGGGATCGCGGCGGCGCGGGCCGCGTCCCGGCGCGGATCGCCGGGTGGACGTGACCGTCACCTTCGAGGAATCGGTCTTCGGCATCGAGAAGCTGGTCGAGTTCGACCGCCTGACCACCTGCGAGACGTGCAGCGGCGGCGGCGCCGAACCGGGAACGTCGCCAACCCGCTGCCCGGAGTGTAAAGGCACGGGCGAAATCCGCCGCGTGGATCAGACCTTCTTGGGCGCGATGGTGCGGACGGCTCCCTGCCCGCGCTGCGGCGGCCGCGGCGAGATCATCCCGAATCCCTGCCGCACCTGCACCGGCAGCGGCCTGCTGCGGAAGCGGGCCGCGCTCAACGTGCAGATTCCGCCGGGCGTGCGCGAAGGGCTGCAAATCCAGATCAAGGGCGAAGGTGACGCCGGGGAACGCGGCGCTCCACCCGGCAACCTGTACGTGGTCATCGATGTCAAGGAACACGCCTTTTTCAAGCGCAAAGAGAACGACATCATCCTGGACATCACCATCAATATCGCGCAGGCGGCGCTGGGCGACAAGATCAACGTCCCGACCATCGAGGGCGACCAGGAACTGCCGATTCCGGCGGGCACACAGACCGGCAAGGTCTTCCGGCTGCGCGGCAAGGGCATCCCCCGGCTGCGGAGCGATGGCACGAATTCCGGGCGCGGCGACCAGCTAGTCTATGTGCAGGTGGGCGTACCGACCTCGCTCACGCCGGAGCAGCGCGAACTCTTCGAGCGGCTGGCGCAGACCTTCGGCAGAGAGGTCAACCCGCAGCAGAACGGGCGCGGCTTCTTCGACCGCGTGATGGATTTCTTCGCGGGCGAGCAGTCCTGAGCGGCGGTTGGATCGCATGAAGCCAAGAGCATTCGATGAGGATGCTCTTGTTTGTTTTCGGATAAAGCAGGTAATCAATAATGGCGGATTGGATCGAAGTCTCGTTGAGCGTGGATGGAGAAGCAGCCGAAGCCGTCGCCGAGGTGCTGAACCGTTACGGGCATCAGGGCGTCGCCATCGAGCAGGAAGGGATCGTGCCGGAAACCTGGGACGAAGGCGAGACCCCGTCCCCGACCCGGCTGACCGTCCGCGCCTACATCCCGGCGGATGAGCGGGCGGAAGAGGCCAAGCTCAAACTGGAACAGGCGCTCGGCTACATGAACCTGATGTATCCCATGCCTGCGCCAGTCTACCAGATCGTGCATGAAGAGGATTGGGCGGAAGCCTGGAAAGCCCATTACCACCCGGTGCGCGTCGGCCAGCGCATCTTCATCCGCCCGCTGTGGGTACAGGTGGAGGCTCAGCCGAACGATGTGGTGCTGTCGCTCGATCCGGGCATGGCCTTCGGCACGGGCACGCATCCGACCACGCAGCTTTGCCTGGAAGCCCTGGAAACGACCGTGCGGCCGGGCATCAAGGTACTCGATCTGGGCTGCGGATCGGGCATCCTGGGGATCGCGGCGGTCAAGCTGGGCGCGGCCCAGGTCTTGGGGCTGGATACCGATCCGATGGCGGTGCGCGTCACCGAAGAAAACAGCGCCCAGAACGGCGTCAGCGACAAAATCATCGCCCAGCAGGGCAGCCTGGAAACCGTGGTCACGTCGGCGCGGCGCTTCGATCTGATCGTCGTCAACATCCTGGCGCGGGTCATCATCGCCATGTGCGCTGAACACCTGGGCGATGTGGTGCGGCCGGGCGGGCTGGCGATCTTCAGCGGGATCATCGAGGAGCAGGCCGCCGATGTCGAAGCTGCTCTGCGGAAGACCGGGCTGGAACCCTACCAGCGGCGGCAGCAGGGCGATTGGGTGGTAATCGAAGCTCGGCGGCCGCACGAAAGCTGAGCGATGGCAGAGGCCACCTTCCATTTTTATGGCAACCTGAACTTCTTCCTGCCATCCCCCCGGCGGGATAGGGCCTTCACGCATGAGTTCGACTGGAAGGGGTCGATCAAAGATCGGGTCGAATCGCTGGGCGTGCCGCACCCGGAAATCGAGGCGCTGGTCGTCAACGGCCGCGCGGTGGATTTCACCTACATCATCCAGAGCGGCGACCGCATCGAAGTCTACGGCGCGGACACGCCGCCCCCCACCGAGCCGATCCCTCTGCGCCCGCCCTACCCCAACCGCCCGGCCTTCGTGCTGGATCAACACCTGGGACGGCTGGCCGCTTACCTGCGGATGCTGGGCTTCGATACGCTCTACCGCAACGATTACCACGACGAAGAACTGGCGCAAATCTCCGACGAGCAGACCCGCATCCTGCTGACGCGCGATATCGGCCTGCTCAAGCGCGGGCGGGTCGTCTATGGCTGCTACGTGCGCGCGACCAACCGCCACCGCCAACTGGCCGAGATCACCCGGCGTTTCCAGCTACAGCCGATGGTCGCGCCCTTCAAGCACTGTATGAAGTGCAACGGCCTGCTGGAAAGCGTCCACAAGGCGCAGATCGACCAGCGCCTGCCGGACACCACCGCCCATTACTACGACGAGTTTCACCGCTGCCGCTCCTGCGGGCGCGTCTACTGGAAAGGGCCTCACTACCAGCGGATGCAAATCCTGATGGATCAGATCATCCGGGATCAGTGATCCTCGCCACTCCGCGAACGCGGGAGCAGTTCAGACTCATGCAAGTCCCTTCTCCATGCAATGGGGAAGGGATTTAGGGATGGGGATCAGGCCTCGCCCTTCCGCAGCACGAACACCCCCCAGCCCAGATAGCGCCGCCCATAGGTGAGATAAGCCCGGCGGTTCTCCCGAATCCAACGGCGGAGTGCATCCGCTTCGGGATCGTCAGGATGGGCGCGAAGGTAGTCATCCACCGCCATCCACTGCGCCGCTTCGTAGCGATCCCAACTGTCAAGACTCGCCAGCACCATCTCCACCAATTCGCAGCCGGCCTTCTCGAAGCGATCCAGCGTCCCGGTCAGCGAGGTATAGTCGGCGGGCGAAAAGCCCCAGGCGGAATAGGCTTCAAACGGCGGCGGATCGATCAGGTAAGGTTCGCCGACCAGCAGCAGCCCTTCCGGCTTGACCAGCGGCTTCATCAGATCGAGCGTTCCGATCAGCCCGTTCCCGATCCAGGTCGCCCCAATGCAGCTCACGATGTCGTAGGTTCCGGTCTGGTTGCGGGCGTATTCAGCCGCGTCGCTCTTGAGGAAGTTCACCCGATCCTGCACGCCCAGTTCGGCGGCGCGGCGCGCAGCGGCGCTCAGGAATACCTCGCTGATATCCACCCCCAGCCCACTGATGCCGTACTGCGCCGCCCAGCGGGAGAGCATCTCCCCCTTGCCGCAGCACAGATCGAGCTGGCGCATCCCGGCCTTGAAGCCGCCGATCTCGCCCAGCAGCATCAGCTTGTCCTCGGTGATCGGGTTCAGAATATCGTGAGTCGTTTCGGCAATTTCGTGAAATCGCAGGGACATCTCAACCTCGCTTGGAATGTTCTAGCCAGCGCGACTGGGCGCGTTCGGCGCGGCGCTGGTGATCGAAGTGCCAATCGGTGACGGTCGCCAGATCTCGGAAAGCGATCTCCGGCGTTTCATGGGACGGAGTCAGCCTGCCACCCGTCTGCCGCGCCAGGAACAGCAGCGAGTAGATGGTGTGCGGCTGGTTGAACTCGCCCGGCAGCACGCAGAAGATGTCGATCAGTTCCTCGATCTCGATCTCCAGCCCGGTCTCCTCGCGGACCTCCCGGCGCAGATTGTCCTGCGGCGTCTGGTTGACCTCGCAGAATCCGGCCGGCAGCCCCCAGCGGCCGTTATCCGAGCGCCGCACCAGCAGCATGTGCCCCTGCCCGTCGAAGATCGCCGCCGAGACGCCCACCTTCGGCGTGATGTAACCCAGTTCCTGGCGGAACCGCGCCGCCACGTCATCCGCAGGCAGCCCGGTCAGCCCGGCGTATTCCTGTGCCACCAGTGCCATCAGCCGCGAATAGCGTTCGCGGTCGTAAGGATCAGGCGCATAATTCAGGCCGAGGTGGGCGATGCTGCGGAGTTCTTCCAGGAACATCGCCCCGTTCACAGCATCACCTTGCCGCCATCGACGTTGATGGCCTGACCCGTCAGGTAGCGAGCCGCGTCCGAACACAGAAACAGCACCAGCCCGACCACATCTTCGGGGATGCCCAGCCGCTTCTGCGGGATGTCCTCCAGCCACTTCTGCATCTGGGCGGCATTCTGGCGGAGGTGCGCGGTCATCTCGGTCTCGATCACGCCGGGACAGACCGCATTGACGCGAATTTGATAAGCCGCGAATTCACGGGCGCACTCGCGCGTGAAGCCGATCAGCCCGGCCTTGCTCGCCACATAACCGGAGCGCAGCGCGATGGGGATATTGTGTCCGGCAATCGAGCCGATGTTGACGATCACCCCGCCGCCCGCCGCTTTCATCACCCGGCCCGCCGAGCGGCTGGTATAAAACGCCGCGCTCAGGTTGGTCTCGATGGCGTCGCGCCAGTCGGCATCGGTCATCTCCAGGATCGAAGCCTTCGGCTCCACCCCCGCGTTGTTGACCAGAATGTCCAGCCGCCCGAAATCGGCCACGACCTGATCGACCATCGTCTGCACCGCCGCCGAGTCGCGCACATCGGCGACGTAGGCGTTGGCGTCACCCGTCAGCGTCCCGGCCGTCAGCGCCGCCGTCTGCGGATCGATGTCGTTGACGGCCACCGTCGCGCCGCAGTCGGATAACCCCTGGGCGATGGCCTTGCCGATGCCGCGCCCTGCCCCGGTGACGAGCGCGACCCTGTTTCTCAGATTGACGTTGAACATCGATGAGAGTTCCCTTGTTTAGGCCAGCATCGCGTCCACCAGCACCCGAATCCGTTCATCGGCCTCCAGGAAATCCCGATCCCAGAGGACCGCCGTATCCAGCCGGAAGCGGCTCAGCACGCGCGACTCGAAGCGGCCGTCGCGCAGTTCGATGCGCTGGTACAGCCCGTCGGCGCGGAGCGCGTAGAAATCGGCCTGCTGGCGCTGCGGATGAATGATCCAGTATTCGCGGACGCCGCCCGCTTCGTATTCCTGATATTTCTCCACCAGGTCTCGATCCTGGCTTTCCGGCGAGACGATCTCGATGACGACATCGGCCGGCCCATCGGTCAGGGTATCCTTCAGGATCGCCGCCCGCTCGTTGAGGACGATGTGCAAATCCGGCTCGCGCCCGCTGGCATCGGGCTGCATCCGCATCACCATCGGCGCGGCGCGGAGCGTCCCCAGCCCGGTCTGGCGCAGGAAATGCCGCAGCAGGATGACGAAGAACTGGCTGAGCGAATCGTGGACCGCAGAGGCCGGTGACATCTGGATGACCATCCCTTCGACCCACTCGGCATACGCGCCCGCATAATCGCTCAGATAAGCCTCGAAGGGCACGTCCCGGGCGATGATCTGGCGGAGTGAGGATTGGCTCAGGCGGGTTGGCATGATCGCGGGCCGCGCCATCTGGAAGTCCCCCGGCCGCAAGCGAACGATATGCTACGATTATACCATCGCTGCACACCCTCATTGGCTTCTAATGGCATCGCCCCGGCGCGGCCTGTATAATGTTCGTGATATTCATAACAAATTGAACGCTGTGAACGATGGCCTACTCACGACTGTCCGATTTCATCCAACGGCTCGAACAGGCTGGCGAACTGATCCGCATCAAAACGCCCGTCAGTTCTGAACTGGAAATCACCGAAATCACCGACCGCATTTCCAGACTGCCCGCCCATCAGAACAAGGCGCTGCTCTTCGAAAACGTCGAAGGCAGCCGCTTCCCGCTGGTCATCAACCTCTACGGCGGCCCGCGCCGCATGGCCTGGGCGATGGGTGTGGATGACCTGGAGGAACTCAACCACCGTCTGGCGAAGCTGATCGACCTCAAACTGCCCAAAGGCATGGGGCCGATGCTGCGGCGGGGCCTGGATGTCTTCGACGCGCTGCGTCGCGTCGGATTGGGGCCGAGCCGCGTCAAGTCCGCCCCGGTGCAGGAGGTGGTCATCACCGACAATCCCGACGTGAACATCATGCCCATACTCAAGTGCTGGCCGCATGACGGCGGGAAGTACATCACCCTCACCTCGGTCATCACCCGCGACCCCAACACGGGCGCGCGCAACGTCGGCATGTACCGCGTCCAGGTCTATGACGGCCAGACGCTCGGCTTGCACTGGCAGCGTCACAAGGGTGGCAAGGAGCATCAGGAAGCCGGCAAAGAGCGCCAGCAGCAGAAAATCCCGGTCGCCATCGTCCTGGGCGGCGATCCGGCCGCGATGTGGTGCGGCTCGGCTCCCCTGCCCCCCGGCATCGATGAGTTTCTGCTGGCGAACTGGCTGCGCGGCAAACCCACGCCCTTCGTCAAATGCGTGACGCAGGATTTGGAAGTCCCGGCCAATGCCGAGTTCGTCATCGAAGGCTGGTTTGACCCCAACGAACACCGTCTGGAAGGCCCCTTCGGCGACCATACCGGCTTCTACACCCCGCCCGATCTCTTCCCGGTGATGCACGTCACCGCCATCACCCACCGCCGCGACGCCATCTACCCGACGACCATCGTCGGCAAACCGCCACAGGAAGACCTGTGGCTGGGCAAAGCCACCGAGCGCCTGTTCCTGCCGCTGATGAAGCTGTTCATGGGCGAGATTGTCGATTACGCCATGCCCGCCGAGGGCGTCTTCCACAATCTGGTCATCGTCAGCATCCGCAAGCGCTTCCCCGGCCATGCCCAGAAGATCATGTACGGCCTGTGGGGTCTCGGCCTGATGATGCTCACCAAAGGCTTCATCATCGTCGATGCCGAGGTCGATGTTCACGACATCGAAGCGGTCGCCCGCGAAGTCGTCAACAACGTCGATTGGCACTACGACGTGACCATCGTCGATGGCCCGGTCGATCAACTCGACCACTCGTCGATTGAGGATTCCTACGGCGGCAAGATCGGCGTGGATGCCACCCGCTCGACCCGGCCCGAATTCAGCCAGCCCTTCCCGCCGCTGAAACCGCTGCCTGCCGAACAGATCACCGCGCTGGTTGGCGACCGCTGGCACGAAACCCACGGCGCGGTGATCGTCGCGCTGGACAAGCAGCGCCTCGCGCCGAAGGACGCAATGCGCCGCCTCTGGGAACTCTGCCCGGATCGGGGCCTGATCCTGGTGGACGCCTTCGTCGATCCGCGCAACCTCTCCGATGTGGCCTGGCGGGCGCTCGGCAACACCGACTGGCGGCGCGACATCGAGGTACTCGGCGGGATCGATCACTTCGCTGCCGCCGGCAAACCACGCGGTCAGATCGGCATCGACGCCACCATCAAGACCGCCGCCGATGGACACCCGCGCGGCTGGCCGGAGGAAATCGCCATGTCGCCGGAGGTCGTCGAACGGGTCACGCAGCGTTGGGCCGAATACGGACTGTCTTAATTGGGGATTGATCTGTAGGGATAACCGGACAGAATCGAACGGGGCAAAAACATCTTCTTCCGGTGTGTCCCTACAGTCAATTTTTTGGAATGCTGAACGAAGGAGTTTACGGCTGTGACTTACGCGCGCGCGCGCCTGTACCTGGGCATCAGCGGAGTCGGCTTCTGGGTGATCGTCTCCGTGCTGGCCTTGATCGCGGGCTTACCCAACCTGCTCTTCCCGACGCTGGACGCCGATCCCAACGAAACCGCCGGGAGGCTCCTGCTCCTGATCGGACTCTACAACCTGTTCAGCCTGCCCTTCGATCTCCTCGGCGGCTACGTGCTGCCGCGCCGCTTCAACCGTCCCGCGCCGGAAAACATCGTCAGCTACCTGATCGGCTGGCTGCGGGCGGCCCTGGTGCAGGCGGTCATCCTCCTCGGCGCGGGGATGCTCTTCATCGCCGCTGGCAAGCAGTCCGGCAATCGCCTGCTGGTGGCCTTCCTCGCTCTGGTTGTAATGCTCATCCAGGTCGCCGCCCAGGGTTGGATCGCCCGGCTAGCGGGCAGCTTCACCCCCGTTAGCGCCGATCTGAGCGCGGTTGGCAAGGCGCTCAAGCACTGGGGGCTGGCGCTGCCGGACTCGATCACCGTCGGGCGCAGCCGCGACGCCGGCTTCGTCGGCGGATTGGCCGGTCTGCCCGGCCTGGAGACTTTGATCGTCCCAGCCGCCTGGGTGCAGAGCCTCACCCCGGAACAAGTCGCCGCCCAGATTGCCCGGCGCATCGGCGCCATTCAGACGGGCGGGCGCGAGCGCGGCCTCTATCTGGCGATCCTCTGGAACCTGATCGGCTTCTACATCGCCATCTCGCTGGCTGGAACCGAAGCCGTCATCAGCGCCCGCGGCCTGTTCACCTCCGCGCTGATCTTCAACCTGTGGTCGTTCCTCGGCCTGCTGATTCTGCCTTCGCTCAGCCGTCCGGGTGTCTACGATGCCGACCGCTTCGCCCACAAAGCCGGAGCGCCTGTGCCGACGCTGGTCGAAGTGATCGAGACGCTCGACAAGCAGCAGGACGATGAACCGTCCCGCACGCGCTGGATCGAGACCATCTTCCACCCAATCCCAGCCGTCGAGAACCGCGTCGACCGGCTGCATGACCGCCATGACCAGCATGAGCGTCATCGCAACTGGGGCGGCTGGCACGGGGCGCGTATGGCGCTGTATCTCTCCTGGGGCTGCCTGGGGATGCTGGGGCGGGCCGTCCACTGCAATTCTGGCCGTCCTGAACTATGGGTGCTGTTCCCTGGGGACTGATGACGCGCAAGTTCCAGCGGCGGATCGAAGATTTCACCTGCGAACACTGCGGCGCGGTCGTCAGTGGCGATGGGTATACCAATCACTGCCCGCGCTGCCTGTGGAGCAAGCACGTCGATGTCCATCCGGGCGACCGCGCTGCCGACTGCGGCGGCCTGATGCAACCGGTCAGCGTCACCCGCAAGAACGGCGAGATCATCCTGACGCACCGCTGCCAGCTTTGCGGACACATCAAGCGCAACCGCGCCGCCCCAGATGACCGCTTTGATCTGCTGCTGGAATTCATGGCGCGGGGCGACGCCTTCTAGCTGGCAGGCATTGTAGGGACGGGCTTCTG
>JAEUQZ010000165.1 GCA_016788965.1 Anaerolineae bacterium
AGTATGTCCCGGACGGATTGAGCAACAAAGAGATTGCTGTAAAACTGCAAATCAGCCAGCAGACGGTCAAGAATCACATGACCTCGATCCTGAAGAAACTGAATGTCGAAGATCGCACGCAGGCGGCCGTCAACGCGATTCGGCGGGGATGGGTGCGCCTGAAAGATAATTCGTCTCCCCCTCAGAACCATTCGTGATGTGAGATGCTATGAGCAAAGATTCAACCGCACGCCGGGACCAGTTGGTCGATTCGATCACGCAGGAGATGAAGCGCATCAAGGATAAGCTGGTCGAAATCCGCGGCCAGATCGAGCAGATGCAGCGAGAAGTTGACCGCGCCCAGCAGAAGAATGACGACATCAACGACGAGCTTCAGGTGGTGCAGTACAACATCGAGACAGTGCCGCGCCAGGATATCCGCGCCAAGTATGACGCGGCGATGGACGCGCGGATGCGGCTGACGACGATGCGAAGCCAGTTAGAAAAGTCTAACTCCGACCGCGAGCAGTTGGAGCGGCAGCAGGCGCTGCTGGCGCAACTGATGAACCAGGTTCAGGGTGTGGAGGCGCTGGGAAGCGGGATCGAAGCATCTCCCAGTCCCGGCGCGACCAAAGGACCTGTCAACATCGTGCGTATCGTGCAGGCGCAAGAGGAAGAGAAGCTGCGGTTGGCGCGGCTGATGCATGATGGCCCGGCGCAATCGCTGACCAACTTCATCTTGCAGACAGAAATCTGCCAGCGGTTGTTCGACCGTGACCCGGCCAGGGCCGCCGAAGAACTGGGCAACCTCAAAACGGCGGCCAGCGTGACGTTCCAGAAAGTGCGCGACTTCATCTTCGATCTACGGCCGATGATGCTGGACGACCTGGGGGTGGTTCCCACAGTGCGACGCTTCATCGATTCGTTCCGCGAACGGACGGATATGGAAGTCAAGCTGGATTTCGTCGGCGAGGAACGGCGGCTGGAAAGTCACCGCGAAGTAATGCTGTTCCGGGGAATCCAGGAACTGCTGGGGCACGCGCGGGATTATGCACAGGCGACCGAGGTGTTCATCCGGCTGGACATGTCCACCGAGATCATCAAGGTGGAAGTGGAAGACAACGGACGCGGTTTCGATGCCGAAGCCACTTTCTCCGGCGACTACGCCCATGTCGATCCGCGGACACAGGGACTCATCACGCTCAAAGAGAAGTTCGAGCTGGTACGGGGTACTGTCAGTGTGACGAGCGGCGAGGGCGAAGGCACACATGTGTCGATGTCCCTGCCGGCCAGCGACGAGAGCGTGTAATGTCAGGACGGGATGTCCGGCAGGGTGAGGGTGATAAGCCGCGGGGGAAGGCCTTGTCCGTCTGTGGGGGGCTGCACAGGTATCCCACCAAGCGCGTATCGTCACACAACGCAGCATGAGTCTGCAACTCAACTTTTCACCTATTTGACACACACTGCTATTCGACTACACTTAGAGTTGAAGCGCGGTAGTAAATTGCGTATCCAGGTCTCACCCGGACCTTTCAACAATCCGGAATCGATGAGACACCCGAAGCTCTGACGGAGGGACTTCATGCGTGGTCGCTTACTCATCCTGATTGGTTTAATCATTCTTGTTGCCGTCATTGCCGTGTTCTTACTGAACTCCGGCATACTGAATCCGCCGCCGACGCCCGTGGTTCAGGACGGTACAGTCGTCGTGCAGCCTCCACCTGGGGCGACCCTCGCGCCGACGCCTACGCCGATCCCGCTGGTGCGGATCGTGCAGGCGCTTCAGAATCTCCCGCGTGGGTTCCGGTTCCCCGACCAGATCGAGGAACTGGAAAACATCGTCGGGTATGCGCTGTGGCCGGAAGAGGCCGTCCCCTTCAACGCGCTGCGTGAAGATCAGGGCGGGTTGGAGCAGGTGTTGGGGAAGATCGCCCGCACGGACATTTTCCGCGAGCAGCCTATCCTTTCGACGCTGATGGTGGATGACCTGGAACAGATCGCGGCGGTCGGTTCCGACGCGGCAGCGGTGCTGCCGAACGGGCTGGTGGCCGTGGCGCTGCCCATGGATCGCACTACCAGCGTGGCCTACGCCGTGCAGGATGGCGACCGGGTCGATCTGATCATTTCGATGCTGTTCGTCGATGTGGACGAGGTGTTCCAGTCGATCACGCCGAACAAGATCACGCTGTTCCAGATCACGGACCAGGGTATCGAGACCCAGGCGGGCATCGAAGGGCGGCCAGAACAATCGACGATTGGCCCAGTGATCATCGGCCCATCGGAACGGCAGCGTCCGCGTCTGGTGACGCAGCGGACGATCCAGGATGCGCTGGTGGTGCATGTGGGTGAATTCCCCCTGGATGGGAAGTTCATCGGCGAACTGCCGACGCCAACCCCAGTTCCGGCGACGGCTGAAGCTGGCGGTGGCGGTGGAACCGCAGGCACGCCGGTCGCGCCAACGGCTATTCCGAAGCCGGATATCGTGACGCTGGGCGTCACGCCGCAAAACGCGGTGGTGATTGTCTGGGCGATTGAATCGCGGCTGCCGGTGACAATGGCGCTGCGGTCGGCGGGCGATACGTCGCGCACTCCGACGCAGCAGGTGACAATGGACTATGTGATGTCCGAATTCCGCATCGATCTGCCGGCCCGCCGCGACTACAGCATCGAACCTGCGATCCGCAGCATCCGGCAGCTTCTGGCGGGTAACTTCATCGGTCTGGGCCAGGCTACCCAGACTATCGAAGACACTACCCAAAGCCAATAAGCATGTCATTCGAAAGCCCGGCGGTCCCCCGCCGGGCGATTCTTATGTAGGGAATTGAGCAGGTAGAGGCATGAACAGATCAGGCGGAAGTACAAGCAGCGGCGAAGTCATCACCATTTTGCTGGTCGATGACATCCCAGAAGCCCGCGAAAACATCAAGAAGATGATTGCCTTTGAACCTGATCTCAAGGTCGTGGGCATGGCAGGCACAGGGCGTGAGGGCGTGGCGCAAGCGAAAGAACTCAAGCCCAACATCATCATCATGGACATCAACATGCCGGATATGGACGGCATCGAGGCCACCACCTTGATCCGCGAAGCCGTGCCGACGGCCGCCGTCATCATGATGTCGGTGCAGAACGATCCTGACTACCTACGACGGGCGATGCTGGCGGGGGCATTCTACTTTCTACCGAAGCCGGTCGCCATCGACGAACTGCACAGCACGATCCGCACCGTACATACCCGCAATAAGCCCATCGCGGCGCAATACACGGCGATGCAGCAGGCAGCACCCGCCGGCGCGATACGGGCGGCGCTGAGCAGCACGCCCGCCGCGGAGGGGATTACCCGTCAGGGCCACATCATTGTGGTGTACAGTCCACAAGGCGGCGTGGGCTGCACGACGATTGCGACCAATCTGGCATCCGGCTTGATGAAGGAAGGCATTCGCACCCTACTGGTGGATGCCGATCTTCAGTTCGGCGATGTGGGTGTGTTCCTCAACCTGCAATCCCAGTCCACCATTGTCGATCTGGCAAGCAGCGTCGAAGACCTGGACACAGAGTTATTCGACAAGATTGTCGTCACGCATGACACCGGGCTGAAGGTGCTGCTAGGCCCGGCGCGGCCGGAGATGGCCGATGTGATGAAGGCCAATCCGTCGTCGGTGGCACAGATTATCCAGAAGATCGCCAATCAGTACGATTTCATTGTGGTCGATACGAGCCGCTATGTGGACGACACGCTGCTGTCGCTCTTTGACATTGCGACCAAGATCATCGTGATCGGAATGCCGACGCTGGCTTCGGTGAAGAATGTGCGCTTCGTCCTCGATCTGTTCGATCAGGTGCTTGGTTATCCGCCAGAGCGGACGATGCTGGTGCTGAACCGGGTTCCGACCGACCGCAATGTGCAGAAGCTGATGATCCCCAACGAAAAAATCGAGAAGTTCCTGCGCCGTCCCATCGCGGTGCAAATCCCGAACGACGAGGCCACGGCGCTGAATGCGATGAGCAAGGGCGTGCTGATCGTGGCGCAGCGTGACCGCAGCCGCTCGCCTGTCAAGGAACTGATGCAGCTTTCGGAACTGCTGTACACTCAGTTGATGGGCAGCAGCGAAGCCGAGGACGGATCAAGCGCAGGCGGATCCAAAGACGGGCGCAATCCACTGTCGAATATCTTCAAGCGATAATCGGCCTTACAGAACAGAACCATTCCGTGAAGGACTAAGCTGGAGGAAGTATCGATGTCATTGTTAAGACGCATCGAAGGCAGCAAGGGCGGAGGCAATACGCCTCCGAGTGGCGGCGATTCCGGCTCGCGGGGTGGAAGTGGAGACACCGGCACATTCGGTGGATCGGGAACGGGGAATCTGGGCGAGAACGAAGATTCGAAGCTCGCGGCGATGCGCCAGCGGCGTGCGGCGATTTCCGATCCGCAGCGCGCTGGAGCGAAGAGCAACAGCTACATTGACCTGAAGACCCGCGTCCAAAACAAACTGCTGTCCGAAATGGATCATCAGAACTTCGATGTAAAGCGCACGAACGAAGTCCGGGCGCATATCGAAGAACTCTTCAATGCGATCCTGGCGGATGAAAGCATCGTGATCTCTCGCGGTGAGCGGTTGAACCTGTTCGAGGCCATCGTCGCCGAAATTCTGGGCTTTGGGCCGCTGGAACCCCTGCTGGCGGACGAGACGATCACCGAAATCATGGTGAACGGCCCGAAGAATGTCTTCATCGAACAAAAAGGGAACATCTCCCGCGCCAACGTAAGCTTCGAGAACGACGAGCATGTCCTCCGCATCCTCGACCGCATCGTCGCGCCGCTAGGCCGCCGCATCGACGAAAGCTCACCGCTCGTGGATGCGCGTTTGCCGGATGGCTCGCGCGTGAACGCGGTCATCCGCCCCATCGCGCTGGTTGGGCCGACGATCACGATCCGTAAGTTCGCCAAGAAACCGCTCACGGTAGATGACATCATCCGCTTCGGGTCTATGACGAAGGAAATCGCCGAATTCATGCGGGCGTGCATCATCTCGCGGCTGAATATCATCGTGGCCGGCGGTACGGGGTCAGGCAAAACAACGCTGCTGAATGTGCTGTCGAGCTTTATCCCGAATAACGAGCGCATCGTGACCATCGAGAATGCGGCGGAGCTTCAGCTCCGGCAGGAACATGTGGTCACGCTCGAATCGCGCCCGCCGAACCTGGAAGGTAAAGGACAGA
Source organism: Anaerolineae bacterium (assembly GCA_016788965.1). GTDB lineage: Bacteria > Chloroflexota > Anaerolineae > Aggregatilineales > Phototrophicaceae > CFX2. The sequence continues at coordinate 5,197 of JAEUQZ010000165.1, forward strand.
TCACGATCCAAGACCTGGTGGTCAACAGCCTGCGTATGCGGCCTGACCGGATCGTGGTTGGGGAATGCCGTTCGGGAGAGGCGCTGGATATGCTCCAGGCCATGAACACAGGCCACGATGGATCGCTGACGACGCTGCACTCTAACAGCCCGCGTGATACGATTTCGCGTCTGGAAGTGATGTGCCTGATGGCGGGTATGGATCTGCCGGTGCGGGCGATCCGCGAACAGATCGCCAGCGCGGTCGATATGATCGCCCAACAAAACCGACTACGCGATGGTTCGCGTAAGATTCAACAGATCACCGAAGTGCAGGGCATGGAAGGCGAAGTCATCACCATGTCCGACATCTTCGAGTTCGAGCAGACAGGGATCGAAAGCGGCAAGATCATCGGGCGTATTCGCCCAACCGGTCTGCGTCCGAAGTTCATTGAACGGATCGAGTCGTCGGGCATCCACCTGCCGCCATCGATTTTCGGCCTGGGGCGTCAATTCTGAGGCGGACATGCGTCCTGCTTGACGCGCCAATGAAAGCCTTCATACAATAGGGTACTCAGCGTAAAGTTTCAGCGGGAAAGCGGAGGAACCGGGGCGATATGGATTTTCAACAACTACTACCGCTCATCGCCGCAATCGCCGGGGTCGTCGCAGTCGTCGTCATCATCATCGGCGTGTTCAACGTGCGTTCAGAACGCGACCTGGTGGAAGAACGACTGGGACGCTTCGAGCAGATGCCTTTCGAGTTTGAAGAGGAAACTGAAGAGAAAGAAGAGCAGGCAAGGGCGCTGGATGCCATCGACAAAGCCATCGCCCGGCGGCCGTTCGCTCAACGCTGGCGCACGCAGTTGGCGCGCGCCGACATCAAGCTGACGGTGGCAGAGTACGCGGCGCTGCATGTGATCGCACCGATGGTATTCTTCGGCGCGGCCTACTTCATCCTGTTCCGGGGCGACCTGATTATGTCGCTGGTAGCGGGGTTCATCGGGTTCTTCGCGCCGCGCTTCTGGGTTTCGCGGGCGACGAGCAAGCGCCTGCTGCGGTTCGAGCAGCAGCTTCCCGATACGCTGGCTTTGTGGGTCAACGCGCTGCGTTCCGGCTTCAGCGTCATGCAGGCGATGGAAGCGATCTCGCGCGACGCGCCGGAACCGACCTCAACAGAGTTCAAGCGCGTGGTACAGGAAGTGCAGCTCGGCATCGACGTGGAAGGCGCGCTGGAACACCTGCTGAGCCGGGTGGAAAGCGAAGACCTTGATCTGGTCGTCACAGCGGTCAACATTCAGCGCGAAGTCGGTGGCAACCTCTCTGAGATTCTGGAGACCATCGGCCATACGATCCGCGAGCGTATCAAGCTCAAGGGCGAAATTCGCGTGCTGACCTCGCAGGGGCGGTATACGGGCTATCTCATCAGCTTCCTGCCCATCGCGGTGGCGCTGTTCCTGTCGGTGATCCAGCCGGGGTTCATGAACCCGATGTTCGAGAACCGGCTGTGCGGCTGGCCGATGCTCGGTCTGGGCCTGGCCCTGATCGGCATGGGTATGGCGGCCATTCAGAAGATCGTCAATATCGAGATTTAGCGGCGGAGAGTGCCTCCATGCCTGAAGTCGTAATTGGAATCCTGGTCATTGTCGTGCTGGTCGTCGTAGCGGGGCTGGTGTACATCGGCCTGCGCGACGACCGCAAGCGGGATCCGCTGCAAGAACGGCTGGCGCAGTTCGGCGAGCGGGAACTTCCGGAATCGCTCGAAGAGATTGAACTGTCGCTGTCGTTTCGGGATCGCGTGCTGATCCCGGCGCTGCGCCGTCTGGCCGATGTGACGGTCAAGTTCACGCCTGAGAAGCAGATTCAGGAAACGCGCAAGCAGCTTGAACTGGCCGGCATGGCCGGATCGCTGGAGCCGACGACGTTCTTCGCGCTGCGGATCGTGGCGACGATTGGCCTCGGCCTGGGCGCGTTCGTGCTGTTCTTCGTGCTGTCGCCGAACCGGGACCCGAACGCGCTGATCTACACCGTGGGCGGGGCGCTGCTGGGTTATTTCCTGCCGGTGCTGTGGATCCGCAGCAAGATCAGCAAGCGTCAGGACGGAATCCTGAAGAACCTGCCGGACGCGCTCGACCTGCTGACGATCTGCGTTGAGGCGGGTTTGGGCTTCGACCAGGCGATGGGCAAGGTTTACGAAAAATGGGATAACGACCTGGCAATCGGGTTTGGTCGCGTGCTGCGCGAAATCCAACTTGGCAAGACCCGCCGCGATGCCCTGCGGGATATGTCCGACCGTATGGGTGTGCCGGACGTGACCAGCTTCGTGGCAGCGGTTATTCAGGCCGACCAGTTGGGCGTGAGCATGACGAAAATCCTGCGGGTGCAGGCCGACCAGATGCGCGTAAAGCGCCGCCAACGCGCCCAGGAAAGAGCGCATCAGGCTCCGGTCAAAATGATGATCCCGATGGTTCTGCTGATTTTCCCGTCGTTGTGGATCGTGCTGCTGGGGCCGGCGGTCATATTCCTACTGGAAAGTGGCGTCTTGGGGACGATATAGTCTGGGCAAGCTGCCCTCAGGTTCGGTTCGCGTCAGCGCAAAAAGCTATGTCTGACGGTGGTTCGCAATCAGTCATGAATGTCGTGTCGAAAGCCTGGGCGTGGCCTGGGCTTTCTGCGTTATGGCGACAGGGACAACGGGTCACAGAATATGCTGCTGACCTGATCTTCCCGCCGCGCTGCGTGGGCTGCGGGCGGATCGATACGGCGTTCTGCGGGGAATGCCAACGGCAGGTCAGGATGGTTCCGCTGGTGGGGAACGTGGCGGCTATCCCGCCGCTGGCCGGAGCCGCTACAACGGCGGAACACAGCGGAATTCTGCGCGAGATGGTGCAGGCGCTCAAGTACGAAAATGGGCGTCCACTGGCGCGGCCATTAGGGGAGCGGTTGGCCGCCTGCATCGAAGCGCAGGACTGGACAATCGACATGATTGTGCCAGTGCCATTGCACACTAGCCGCCTGCGGGAACGGGGTTACAATCAATCACAACTACTGGGTGAACACGTGGCGGCTCTGACCGGGATCGACTGCATTCCGGCGGCGCTCCGGCGCATCCGGGCTACGCAATCCCAGGTTACGATCACCGCGCAGGAAAGACTCACCAACGTGCGTGACGCTTTCACCGCTGACCCTGCCTCTGCTGCTGGCCGAACGATCCTCCTCATCGATGATGTCTACACGACAGGCGCAACGCTGAGCGCCTGTGCCGAAGCCCTTTTGCTGGTTGGCGCGGCTGCCGTCTACGGGCTGACCGTGACCGCAGCCCGCATCTAATGTATCCGTCGGTCGGATCATCTAAGGAGCATTCACATGGACGTGACGATTCAAAGCCGCAACCTCCGAGTCACCGATGCTCTGGAGAAGTATGCTCGCAAGAAGCTGGACAAGCTGGATCGCTACCTCCCCAATATCGCCGACATTCGCGTCGAACTGGGGCACGAGCATACCCGGCGTGGTGAAGACCTCGTGAGCGTGCAGATCACCATTCGTCACCAACGGGGCGCAATCCTCCGGGCAGAGGAGCGCGTCCCTGAAGATGTGCAGGCCGCAATCAACGGCGCGGTCGATAAGATGTACCGCCAGATTCAACGCTTCAAGAGCAAGAATGCCCGCAAGGGACGCGAACGCTTCACCGCCACCATCGAGGAACTGCGCGAGGCGGAGGCGATCCCGGATGTGGAGGAATATGTGGAAGAGGCGGTCGTGGAAGCCGGCGTCCCACAGCCGGAAATCGTCCGCCGCAAGGAAGTGAAAGTGGTCGCCATGAACGAAGAAGAGGCCATCGAGCAGATGGAACTGTTGGGGCACAACTTCTTCGTGTTCTTCAACGACTCGACGGGCGGAGTGAATGTGCTGTATAAGCGAGCCACAGGTGGCTACGGGGTGCTGGTTCCGCGCGTCGAGTAACCTACAAGCCTGAGATTCAACCTGCTGGCGGGGCGGCTATGAGCCGCTCCGCTGTTTTTCCCGCCAGAGGCCGCGCAGGATGCGGTACTTCTGGAATTCGTACCAAGCCATCATCAGGCTGAGGCGCAGGCCGTGTAAACCATCCTGATAGCCCTTGAGGGTGACAAAGCGCCACCAGAACTGCCGCCAGGGCTGAAGCAGATAGTTCTGCGGTTTGGGGCGAATGCCCTGCTCGAAGAGGATGCGGGCATCGTAAGCGGTGTAACGACGCTGCTTGGCAATGAACTGGGCGACGCTGTGGTAGTTGTAATGGATGAAATGCTGGGTCAGCGTCCCTTCTGGGCCATCCAGGAGGACACGCTCATGCACCTGGCGCAGGGGATCATACCGCGTCGAGCCAACGCGCAGCAGACGGGTCTGGTAATCGGGATACCAGCCGGCCCCGCGCGTCAAGCGGCCAAAGATGATGTTGTGGCGGGGGATTCTCCAGCCGACGGCCGCGTCTGTCAGGATGACCCGGCGGACTTCGGCGGCTAATTCGGGCGTCACGCGCTCGTCGGCATCGACGAACAGCACCCAATCGGCGCGTCCCTTCACCACATCGAGGGCGGCATTGCGCTGGCCGGGATAGGTGTCGAAGGTTCGCTGGATCACCTCCGCGCCGCAGTCATGGGCAATCGTTGGGGTCGCATCGGTGCTGAATGAATCGAAGACGATGATATGGTCGGCAAAGCGGGCGCTGGCAACGCAATCGGCGATATGCGCTGCCTCGTTATAGGTGAGGATGATGACGAAGAGTTTCATGATCGTCCCAGGGCCATCTGGCGCACACGGCGGTAGGCATCCATGAGAAGCTGGCGAGACTGTGGTTCCAGTCCTGGCTGATGGACGGCCTGGCGCAGCTTGAGGGTCATGCCGATGACGATCATGGCGCGGGCGAGGGTGAATTTGAGCGGCGGGTAGTGTTTGCGGAACAGGCGCAGACGGCTCTGCCAGAGGTTGATGATGCTCTGCGGGCGCACCTGCGCGGTGCTTTGACCCGCGAGATGGACGACGTGGGCTGTGGGTACGCACAGCACTTCCCAACCGGCGTCACGGATGCGCCAGGCCCAATCGATCTCCTCGCAGTACATGAAGAACTGCTCGTCGAAGAGGCCGGTTTGTTCGATCACCTCACGGCGGAGCAGCATGGTCGCGCCCAGCACGCAATCAACCGGGAATGGCTCAGGACGGGTATACAGGTCACGTGGATAGCGGCCGTTGAAGCTTCCTTCGATCAAACGGCCCGGCGTGGCGAAGAATTCGACCCAAAGCTGACGCAATCCTGGAAAGTGGAAGGCGCTGTGCTGGAAACTGCCATCACCGTAGGTCAGGCGAGCGCCCACCAAGCCCACATGAGGATCGTTCATGAG
>JAEUQZ010000166.1 GCA_016788965.1 Anaerolineae bacterium
GGCTGCATTCACGCCGCCGACACAGCCATTCGTGACCGGTGCGGACACGGCGCTGCTCTACCACTTCGACGAAGGAACGGGCAATCAGATCACCGATACGTCTGCGAACGGCACGAATGGGGTTCGCCAGCCAGGGGGCAGTCCGGCGGGGCCGGAATGGTCAACCGAGACGCCGTTCACGAACTTGCCCGCGACGCCGACTAATACGCAAAGTGTACCTCCTACTAATACGCTAATTCCGTCGCCAACGAATACGGCGCTTCCATCGCCGACGTTTACGCCGCCGCCGACGGATACGTCGATTCCACCGCCGACCGGTACTTCGATTCCATCGCCATCGCCGACGTTTGCGCCGACGGATACACCGATTCCACCGCCAACGGATACGCCGATTCCACCGCCGACGAACACACTGGTTCCGCCACCAACGGACACGCCGATTTCACCGCCAACCGATACACCGATTCCACCACCAACCAATACGCCGATTCCGCCACCGACGGACACGCCAATTCCACCGCCGACCAATACGCCAATTTCACCGCCAACGAACACACTGGTTCCGCCGCCAACCAATACGCTGATTCCGCCGCCGACGAACACACTGATTCCACCGCCGACGAACACACTGGTTCCGCCGCCAACCAATACACTGATCCCGGCACCGGTCTACAGTTCCAATCCAATAGCGGGCGGGGTCATCACGATCAACGGGCAGCCAGGACAGACGGCCTTCGGTACGCTGCAAATCACCAACAGCGGCGGCGGTACACTGACGGTTTCGGCCATCACCGTGACAGGCAGTCCGCAGATTGCGCTGATCTCATCCAGCAGCTTCAGCCTGGGAGCCGGCATTACGCAGGTGGCGTCGATCCAGTGCGCCTCGCCCATCAGCGGCGTATTCACTTCGGTGATGCAGGTGTTCCATAACGCATCCGGCTTCATCGCCACGTACAGCGTGGTCTGCAACATTGGCGTAACACAGCCGGCTGCGACGGCTACGCCCATCGGTTTTGTCGCCAGCCCGACGCCGCTGCCTCCCGGCGCTCCAACGCCGATCCCGCCGGCAGTGCCGCCGACCGGCAACGTGGTTGAAGTAGACGGCCTTGCCATCCGTACCGGCCCGTATCTGTTCGCCACGCTGATCGGGGTGGCACGTCCGGGGACGACCTACACGGTTCTGGCGCGGAACCAGGATGAAGGCGAGTACACCTGGTATCTGATCAGGTTTGGGAACAACCAGCAGGGCTGGGTTTCTGGACGGTACTTCAGCATATCCGGGACCGAAAGCCTGGCGTTGATGGCCGGCAGCATCTTCGATCAGATCGATGACGCCCCCGATGTGGGAGTGCGTGCCACCACGCGCGCCATCATTGACCTGCGTCCGCGTCCGACGGGGCGGATGGAACCGATTGCGACCATACCGCTGGGTGTCGAACTGATCGTGGTTGGACGTACCGTCCAGAATGGCGGAACGTTCTGGCTGCATGTGCGCTACGGTGATCAGATCGGCTGGATACCGGCCGCGCCAGTCAGCCTGCGGGGCGATGTGTCGCTGCTGCCGGTTCGGTAATGGCTTGAGACAGGGATGGGTTCAGCGCTCATTCCTGTTTTCACAACCTCTGATGGCTGACGCCTCCGGCAACACGCGCTAATCCTGGCGTGTGCGCGGAGGCGTTGGTCTCATCGGCTGGGCTGGATGTCTTCGCCAGCCGCGATCCGTTCAAGAGGAATGTGGTGAAGGGTGGCGCTGCTCGCTGATGGAGCCAGCCAGAGGTTCATCGCGCCGCGTTACGGAACAGCCCATAGTTGAAAAAGCGTGGCCTGAAGAAAGCGGGATTGGCCTACACCCAGGGATGCAGTCCATTCGCCGGGAGGGGCGCGGGTGGGTTAGAATGCCGCGGGTGGATGGAATGGAAGGCGGGTGAAGGAGTTCTCTCATGCCGACGGGGAAAGATTTGCTGGAGCAGATGGCGCGGGTGAGCGTTGGGCCGGGGAGCCTGGCGCTGTGGGGGCTGGGGCAGATGGGGCTGGCCGTCAAGGGGCCGGATGGTTTGCTGGTGATCGATCCGTGCCTGAGCAACATCATCGAGGAGTTGTTCGGCAGTTGGTGGTTCCGGGGGTATCCGCCGCCGCTGACGCCGGCGGAACTGGCCGGGGCGAATTACCTGCTCATCAGCCACGAGCATCTGGATCACCTGGATACGCAGACGGTCGGGGGAGCAGCGCAGGCTGATCCGCAGATGCGCTTGGTCGCGCCGGGGTGGTGTCTGGAACCGCTGGCGACGGTGGGAGTCGGCGCGGATCGAGTGATGATCCCGCGCGTGATGGAAGTGATGGCGCTGCCGGGGACATCGGCGCGGCTGACGGCGATCCCCTCGGCGCATTATGCCAAAGAGTACGATGAACAGAAGGGGTATCGCTGGCTGGGCTACCTGATCGAGTGGAATGGGGTGACGGTGTATCACGCCGGAGACACGATCATCTACAAGGGGTATTTAGAGACGCTGAAGGGGCTGCCGCCTATCAATGTGGCGATGCTGCCGGTGAATGGGCGGGATTGGTATCGGGAGGATGTGATCGGGGCGGTGGGCAATCTGATGCCGGAGGAGGCGGCTTGGCTGGGGCGCGAGGCGGGGCTGGGCAGCATCATCGTGGGGCATAACGATCTGTTCCCGAACAACGCGATCCCGTTTGGGAGCATCGCGGATGCGTTCGCGCGGGTTGCGCCGCGGCTGCCGTACCGGTTCCTCCAGCCGGGAGAATTGTGGATGGTGGTGAAGTAATACCAGGAATACCACCACAGAGGCACAGAGGACACAGAGAAATACGGAAGGGGTCAGAGGCTGTGGTCGCGGAGCCAGGCGAGGATGATCTCGACGGCGGAGCGCCAGTTGCGTTCCAGCATGAGGTCATGGGCGGTGTTGGGGAGGATGTGGGCGGCGGAGCCATAGGCGCGGGCCATGCTCTCCTGCTCGGCGACGGTGAAAACGCGGTCATTGGCGGCGCCGATCACCAGCATGGGGGATTGGATGCGGGAGGATCGGATGCGGGCGAAGAGGCTCGAATCGAGGATGATGAGGGTGGATTCGCTGTTGAGGCGGGCGTGATAGCGGGCGGCGGTTTCGTCCGGCAAGGAGTCGGAGAAGAAGGCATCTTTCGCCAGCGCGGGGGTTCGGACGACTTCGTAGCCGTTGAAGGTCAGCAGGGTCTTGAGCATAGGCCAGGGGTGGCGCAGGGTGTGGCGCAGCACGAAGGGCAGCGCCCCTGGCAGGGGGATCGAGGCGAGGAGGATTCCGGCGGGGAGGGGATGGGTTTCCAGGTATTTCTGGACGATGTAGCCGCCCATGGAGTGGCCGATGAGGATGGGGGGTGTGCCGATCTGCTGGATGATGGAATCGAGATCAGCGAGGTAGTCGCCGATCCGCAGGAAGCGGATGGATTTGTTGGTGGGGCTGCGTCCGTGGGCGCGGAGGCTGAAGGCGGTGACGGGATAGCCGGCTTGGGCGAAGGCGGGCAGGAAGTTCTCCTCCCAGCACCAGGCTCCATGCCAGGCCCCGTGGACGAAGACGATGGGGGTTGGTTTGGGGCTGCCCACCGGGTCGCGCGAGATCACTTCCAGCGACAGTGGGGATTTCATGGCGCGGCTCCTTGCGGTGGGTGAACGGCGTGTGCTGCGTATCAGCATAGCACAAATGCTGGTATGCGCCGGGTGGGTGGGGTGAATCCTGCTACAATGAGGTCAATCCAGTGTGGAGGATGAGTCGATGTCACAGCCGATCCGAGCCATCTACAGCGAGGGTCAGCTTCATTTGCTGGAACCCGTAAATCTTTCCGAAGGGCAGGAAATCCGCCTGATGATCCTATCCGATGAGGACGCCATCCGCGCGGCACTTGGCGATCTTCTGGTCGAAATCCCGGACACATCGCCATCCGACCTGGATGAAGCCGCGCTGCTGCATGAGGTTGAAGAGGCTTTTCGTGGGCAACCGCCGCTCTCCGAGGCAATCCTAGAGGAACGGCGCGAAGGCCCATGACCTACTATTTCCTCGACAGCAGCGCACTGGTCAAACGATATGTCCCGGAGTCCGGCACGAATTGGGTGCGTCAGATTACCCATCCGACTGGTGGACATATCATTCTGATCGCGTATGTCACTCCAGTTGAAATCATCTCTGCACTGATGCGCCGCAAGCGAGAGGGCCTCATCGATGACAGAACCGCTCATGCACTGCGCCTGCTGCTGGATCATCATGTCAGTCACGAATATCGGGTGTTAGACCTGACAAACCAAATCATTCAGAAAGCTGAGGATTTGCTGGAGTCCTATCCTTTGCGGGCATACGATTCAATTCAACTTGCGTCGGCGTGGGTGAGCAATGCGCGATTCGCGGCTGTGGGGTTGGCTCCCCTGAGTTTCATCACATCTGACATGCGCTTGAACAGTTTCGCCATTGCCGAGGGACTCGCGGTGGACGATCCCAGCGATCATGCCTGAGTTCTCTCTGCTGCTGTTATGAATAGGAGGACGCCATCTCAGTCTGGGATGGCGTCCTCGTTTTGTCGCGTAGGAGATAGTCGAACTCTTCTACGCTCCGCTTGGGCTAGGGGCGCAGTCGTAGAGCGTTATGGTGCTGGCAAAACCGCTGACCACCGCGCAGTCCGATTGCAGCCAGGCGCTGAGGTCGCTGCTGCCGCCCGCGCCCATCAGCATCATTGGGCCAGCACTCCACAGGATGTAGCGCAGTTCGCCGGCCGCGACCAGTTCGCTCAGCCCGGCGGAGTCGATCACCTGGTCGCTGCCGTTGAAGCCGCCGAGGTAGAGTACGCCGCGGCCGGTTTCCAGGACGTAGGCCGCGCCCTGCATGGAACTCGGCACGGCCATCAGGTAGGTCATACCCTGGGTGTTGGCCTGGAGGTAGGCGAGCAGGTCGGCATCCACGCTGCCAACGCCGAAGCCGCCCGGCCCACTGGCAAACCCGGCGGGCCTATTCCCTTCCAGGCCGAGATCACCCGCATAGGCGTGGGGCAGCACGGAACTGGGGGATGGGTCGAGGGTGGTCAGGGCCGCCCAGCCAGCCGGGATGATCAGCATGGCGGCGATGACGCAGGTGAACCCGGCCAGCATCCAGCCGCGTGCCGGACGCAGGCGTTGGATGAGCAGCACTGCGCCGACCAGCAGCAGCCCGGCCACCGGGATGATCCACCAGCCGAGGGTGAGGTACTGGCTGGCCGTCCACGCCTGGAAGAGCAGCGTGCCCGCGCCGAGGGCGATGAACACGACTCTCCAACGGATGGATTTAGCCTGGATCAACTGCCAGAGCCGAACGGCTCCGATGCCGACCAGGGCGGCCAGCGGGGGAGCCAGCATCGCCAGATAGTAAGCGTGGAAGAAGCTGGCGGCGCTAAAGAAGACCACTTCGATCAGCAGCCAACCGCCGAAGAGGACGGCTGCCTGATGCTCCCGGCTGAGGGGGAAGCGGATGCGTCCGCTGAAGACCAGCAGTCCGACAGCGATCAGCCCGAAGGGCAGCAGCCAACTGATCTCGTTCGCCAGCGGGGTGGTGAACAGCCGGAAGACACCGGCCTGCCCGATCTCGCCTGTGCCGATACTACCCGCGCCGGGAGGCCCTCCGGCCATCATGGGCGGCGGGCTGCCCTGGGGTGGGGTGAAGCTGCCGCCAGAAGCATTCCCCGGCCCAGCGCCGCCCAGAAGGCGCTGCAAGCCGTTGTAGCCGATCATGAGTTCGAGGACGCTGTTGGTTTCGCTGCTGCCGACATAGGGGCGCTGGTCGGCGGGGGTGAGATCGACAATGATGGCCCAACTGAGCGATACGGCCAGCAGCAGGATGGTCGTCAGCGTCAAGTAGCCGATCTTGCGCCGCCAGCCGAGTTTGGCGCCGAAGAAATAGAGCGCGTAGAAGGCCGGGACGGGCAGGAAGGCCTGGAGCATCTTGATGTTGAAGCCGATTCCGATCAGCGCCGCGCCGATCAAGAGCCAGCGCAGACGGCCGCTTTCGGTGGCTTTGATGAACGCCCAGGCCGCCAGCAGCAGAGTCAGGATCAGGGTGGAGTCCATGGTGTTGTTGCGGTCGGTGGCGATGGCGACGGGCGTGATCGCCAGCACCAGCGCGGCAATCAGTCCGGCGACCGTGCCCGCGTAGCGTTTGACCAGATGGTAGAGAATCGGCACGGAGATGATCCCGGCCAGGATTTGCGGCAGGACGACGGCGAAGCCATTCACGCCGAGGAACATGGCGCTGATGGCTTGCAGCCAGAGGCCGACGGGCGGCTTGTCAATCGAGACTGAGCCACCCGGCTCGGCGGCCACGAAGAAGAAGTTCGAGGGCGATTGCAGCATACTCTCGATGGCGGCGGTGTAGTAGAGGTTGCCGTCGCCGATGGCCTGGATGTTGATAAAGCGCAGGGCGGCGGTCAGCAGGACGATCAGCCCCAGGGCGATCACGGGGAGGGATACCCCCAGCAGGCGGATTTCCTGCCACGGGCGGCGTTCGGGTGCGGTCAGGACAGCGGTGGAGGTGGTGATTGTGGTCATGGGTGTTCCTCGGCGCGAATAGTACCCTGAGTGTAGCAGGCGGCGTTCGCTGCCGGGGTTATCCTGGCCTCAAATATCCTTAAATCTGGTTTAAGCGAGCCGAATCAAAAACCAGCGCGTGAGGCGCTGGTTCTTGAGAGGCGGGGTTATGCGGTTTGTCGGATGTTTTCTTGATGATCCTCACTCCCCGGCCCCCTTTTCAGGGGTAGGTTTTTGGGAAATGCAAGAAGAATTGAACCACAGAGACACAGAGATCATGCGGAGGGGGTGGGGCATTGTCAGGGCGGGAGGTGCGTTGATAGGCGTCACCCGGCCATGAAATGGCTGAGGCTCGATGAAGACCACCCCCTAATGAGGTTTGACAGGCAAGATCGGTCGTGGGCGGGCGGACATGCGGGCGAAGACGCCCTTAGTCCGCCCCTACGAACCACGATACGCATTACCGAACAGGCTCGTCAAAATTCATCAGGACGGGCATTGGTTTGGGTGGGGGTGACAGTAGTCGTTATTTGGGGCGGTTTTCCATGTTTTCGCTGCGAGGAATTGCTTGAGAGATTAAGGGATTGTATGATAAGGATCAGTAGGCTTTGATTTTGCGGGATGACTCTGCATATCACAATGAAACGGCTATATATACGGATATTTTCCGTATATAAATTGTTGGGTGCTTTCTTCGTAGGAGCAAGATGAAGAATGCCAAATACTGATGTTTATGCCTACGGGGTCATATCGTCCAGCACGCTTCATCTTTTGCGACATCCATTTCCTATGCCGGATGCTTATGCCGAAATCGCCCAGACCTATTCCATGACGGGGGGCGAGGCCCTAAATTCTGCGATTGTCCTAAGCCGCCTTGGACTACGGGTGCAACTGGATGGGAACTGGCTTGGCGATACCGTAGAAGGCAGGCAACTGCTACAGACCATTCAACACTACCACATCGATATTCGGCGGTTAAAAATCAAAAAGGGCTATACCGGGGTTCGAGAAATCGTCTTTTCGGATGAACAGAGTCGAACCATCTTTGGCAATTATGTTGACTTGTTGCTGACTACGCGGAAGTGGAATCTGCCGCGGAAAGTCGATATTGCTCAAGCGCAAATTGTGACTGTCGACCCGCCATTCAAGACGGAAAGCGCATTGGTGGGGAACTATGCAACCCAATTAGGGATTCCTTTTGTCTCGATTGACTGTTCGTATGATCAAGCCCTGGCAACCGAAGCGGCAGTTGTGATCATCTCGGGAGAATTTCGACAACGTGAATACCCGGGGGAGAAGATTGAGAAGTTGTTTGCGGATTATCAGAGACGGGCGCATGGCCTGGTAGTTTTTACGGTGGGGGATAAGGAAGTATTATTTGGGCGGCGCGGGGAAGAGTGTAAGAAGTTTAGACCTTATCGGGTGCGGGTTGTGGATAGTGCGGGGGCTGGCGATTCGTTTCGAGCGGGGATCATTTATGGCCTGCTGCAGCAATGGGAAGATGGACAAATGATTCAATATGCCTCTGCTATAGCTGGATTGGTATGTGCGAGCTTTCCGGGGGTGCTCAACAGCCCAACGCACAAGGAAGTGATGGACTTTATTCAAAGCCAGACCGGAAGAATAGAATCGTAATCCTGGAGCGCACCCAACCACCGCCGAAACCGCCGCGCGCTTTTCACCTGCTCGCCGCAATTCACCGCCCGCGCGATTGCCCTTTGTTGGCCCCCCTCTGCCCGAATCACCCCAACCATCAACAAGGCGACAGTCTTCTGCTGCCAACTATTGAAACACGGCAGATGGGCTGACAACAGTTCTTCTAACCGGTACAGTAGTTCATCGTTCTCCCTGGTCTTCTTCGTCGATTTCCAGTTTGAACGATGAACTGCTTACTTTTCAATTCCCTTTCCAAACATGTCCTCTCCTCAGCCATTGCATGGAGAGCGGGAGGCGGTCAGTCTTAAGGGAAAACCGCGCGAAACGTTCTATCCCTTGATCGAGCCGGCGAGCAGGCCGCGGATGAAATAGCGGCCGAGGATGATGTAGACCACCAGCGGCGGCAGGGCAGCGATAATCGCGCCGGCCATCGGCAGGTTCCATTTGACGGCCTCGCCGCCGGCCAACTGAGCCAGCCCGACGGTGATCGGTTGGGCGTTGGGGGCGAGCGTCACGGCGAAGAGGAATTCGTTCCAAATCTGGGTGAACTGCCAGATAATCACCACGACGAAGCCGGGCAAGGACAGCGGGAAGACCACCTGGGTATAGATGCGCCAGAAGCCGGCGCCATCAATCGAAGCGGCTTCGAGCATCTCGTCGGGGATATCGACGTAGAAGTTGCGGAAGATCAGCGTGGTGATGGGCAGGCCGTAGACGACATGCACCAGCACCAGCCCCGGAATGCCGCCGTAGAGGTTGGTACTCCGCATGAACTCGAAGAGCGGGATCAGGATGGCCTGATAGGGGATGAACATGCCGAAGAGCATCAGCGGGAAGAGGATGCGCTCGCCGGGGATGCGCCACTTGGACAGCACGTAGCCGTTCATCGACCCGGCCACCGAGGAGATGACCGTGGCGAAGACGACCAGCAGCACGCTGTTCTGAATGCGCGGGCCGAACTCGGTGAGGACCTCGTTGAAGCTGGCCCAGTAGGGCGCGGCGGGCGGCTGCCAGGTGGTGGGCAGGTTGATGGTGGCCGGGTCTTTCAGGGCGGTGATGATGACGATGTAGACGGGGGTCAGAAAGATGATGGTGAAGATCGCCAGCACCACATAGATGCTGACCCGGATGGTGTAGCGTCGGAAGTCGTAAGCAGTCATCATGATGGGGTGTTCTCCTTACGTCCGGCGCTCGCGGAGCTGCGACCAGAGATAGGGTACGATCAGCACGGCGACGAAGAACAGCATGACCACGGCAATCGCCGCGGCAGAGGCGAACGAGTTGGCGCGGAAGCCTTCGGTATAGACGAGCAGGCCGGGCACGACCGTCTGGGCGTTATCCGGCCCGGCCATCGCAAACACCAGATCGAAGATTTTGAGCGAGATGTGCCCCAGGACGATCATGGCGCTCAGGATGATGGGGTTAAGCTGCGGCATGACGACGTGCCAGTAGACGCCGATCTCGGTGCAGCCATCGACGCGGGCGGCCTCGCGGAGTTCTTCCGGGATGCCGCGGATGCCGGCCAGGAACATCGCCATCGTGTAGCCGGACATCTGCCAGACGGCGGCGATGATGATGCCGAGGAGGGCAGCGTTGAAGCCCTTCGGCGCGATGGCGTTTTCGGCTTCCGGGGTATCCAGCGGCAGCCAGATGTAGTCCCAGAGGCCGGCGGCGAAGACCAGCAGGATGACGGCGGCCGCGCCGATGACGTAGCGCAGGGGTTTCCAGCGGCGCTGGGTGGTGAAGTAGACGGCCAGGAAAGCCAGGATCGCCAGCCCGATGAAGGTCAAGATGCGGGGCACATCCGGCCAGTTGAAGGGCAGCCAGACTTCGCGGCTGTTCATCCAACTGAACTGGATCGGGTCCCAGCCGAAGAGCACCTGCGGCAGGATGTTGATGCCGCCGTTGGGCTGGAGCATCCAGCGCCAGATCGTGCCGGTGACGACGAAGGACAGCGCCATCGGGAAGAGGAAGATGGTGCGGAAGAGACCTTCGCCTTTCACCCGCTGGTCGAGCAGCAGCGCCAGCAGCAGTCCGACTCCCAGGCAGCCCGCGACGAAAAACAGGGTAAAGAAGAAAGTGTTGGTCAGGGAGTTGCGGAAGTTGAAATCCAGGACATCGGTCATGAGATTCTGGTAGTTCTGGAGGCCGACGTAGCTTTTGACGACGTTGGCGGCCAGCGGCGGCTGGGCCGGGTTATTGCCCCAGTCGGTCATGCTCTGAGAGATGGCCTGGGCGATGAAGACATAGACGAAAATCGCCAGCAAGATCAGCGAAGGCAGTAACATCACAATGGCTGTGATGCGGTCGCGTGAACTTCTCATAAGCGCTCTTTTTCCCTATTGA
>JAEUQZ010000167.1 GCA_016788965.1 Anaerolineae bacterium
GAGGGCGGCCAAGTCCAGCGGGAGATGGCCGGGAATGTGAGCGCCGTCGATGATGGTGAGGATGCCGGCGGCGCGGGCACGGCGGCAGATTTCGCCGACGGGGAAGATCAGCGCGGTCGGTGAGGTCATGTGGCTGAGGAAGATCACGCGGGTGACGGGGGCGACGGCGCTCCATAAGGAGTCGGCCAGGGCCTCCGGCGTGGTGACGGGCACGGGGATGGGATGGCGGACATAACGGGCGCCGGTCTTGCCGCAGATGAAGTTCCAGGTGTAGTCCATCGCGCCGTATTCGTGGTCGGTGGTGAGGATTTCATCGCCGGGCTGGAGGCGCAGGGCGCGGGCGACCTGATTGATGCCGACGGTGGCGTTGGGCACGAAGATCAGGCGGTCAGGCTGGGTATTGAAGTAGGCCGCCAGCCGGGCGCGGGCGTCATCCAGGAGCGGATCGGCGCGGTGCTGGAAGAACTCGACGGGCTGGCGTTCGAGTTCGCGCTGCCAGCGCTGGTAGGTCTCGAAGACGGGGATGGGGCAGGCTCCGAACGATCCGTGGTTGAGGAATGTAACAGTGGGATCGAGCAGGAACAGGTCTTTGAGGGAACTCACCCGGTTTTCTCCATGACGAGCAGATGCGACAGGCCGAAGGCATCCAGGGGCGTTCCTTCGAGGCGGTAGAGGGTGTCGCGCAGGAGGCGTCCGGGCCTGCCCAGGCGGGCAATGATGTTGTCGTAGCCGCCGTAGACGCGGCTGTGATGGACGAGGCGGGCGGGCAACCCGGTGAAAAGATCGCGCAGGCCGCGGTTGGTATAGGCGCGGACGTGGGGCGCGAGGCGGTTCCGCAGCGCATCCGGCAGGTAATTGATGAGCGGGGTGTTGCCGAAGTGATAGGTTCCGCGCCAGTAATGGCCGTGGGTCTCGAAGGGATAGCCGCGGTTGGGGACGAAGATTACCACGCGGCCGCCGGGTTTGAGGACACGCACCATCTCCCGCACGGCAAGGCGGTCGTCCTGGACGTGTTCCAGCACCTCGTGGGAGAGGATGGTATCAAAAGCGCCGGATGGGTACGGCAGATACTCGGCGGCAGCGATGACGGCGTGGGGAGTCTCGTGTTGGGCCTGACGCACGCGGTCGGCTTCGATGTCGAAGGCTTCGACGTGGGGGGTATAGCGGCGGCGAATCTGGGCGGCGTAAGTGCCGATGCCGCAGCCGTCGATGAGGACGCGGGCATCCTGCAGGCGGCTCCAGCGGGCGATCATGTTGAGGCGGCGTTCCTGGCCGGCTCGCCAGACGAGGCTGGGCATCCCGCGCTGGGCGGCGAGAGTCGATTCAGTCATGAAGGAAAATCCAATACGATTCCACCACAGAGACACAGAGAAATACGGAGGGGATGGGGGACAAAACGAACCGCCAAGACGCCAAGAGCGCCAAGATCATACAGAGGGTGTGGGGGAAAGCAGAATTCAACCGCAGAGACGCAGAGGACACAGAGGAATACGGAGAGGGCTGGGAGTTTTCAGTCCAGAGACCCAGCCCACCGATGTATGGCATTTGAGAGGTAAGAGCGGCGCGGTTCAAGGGGCGGCGCTCAGTGATCGGGCGACTGGCGTAGGCGCTCCGCCGCAACCGCTTCGAGCTTGGTGGTCTTGCCGCTGTGGACGCGCAGCGGGGTTTTATCCCCGGCGGCCCGCTGGCCGTCTTTGATGGGCACGAGCAGCGTGATGGATGTGCCTTTGCCGGGGGTGCTTTCGATGGTCAGGCGGCCATCGACCATCTCGGCGCGTTCACGCAGGTTAATCATGCCCAGGTGTCCACCGCGTTCTACCGAGCGGGTTTCAGCGGCTCTGGCATCGAAGCCGACACCGTCATCGCTGATGTTGACCCAAATCATATCGTCCTGCTTGTTGACCGAAATCGAGATCAACTGGGCCTGGGCATGTTTGCGCGCATTGCCGACGGCTTCTTCGATGATCTGGAAGATGACGCCCTGCTGCCCGGTATCCAGGGCGCGTTCGGCATCGGGGTTGACGCGGACGGCGAGCGCCTGGTTGTAGGTTTCCTTCATCTTGTCGCGGAGCTGGCCGAGGGCGGCCTTCAGGCCTTGATTCTCCAGCACCAGCGGGCGCTGGGTGAAGAGCATGTGGCGGATTTCTTTGGTGGTCTTGCGGGCCAGTTCCTCGATCTTCTTGAGTTCGCTGGGGACTTCCTGCGGCGAACGTTCCAGGAGCTTCTGGATGATGCCCATCCGCATGGCGATGGCAGCGATGTCCTGGGTGGGGCCGTCGTGCAGATCGCGGGCGAGTTTCTTGCGGGCTTCCTCGTCGGCTTCCAGCAGGCGGTCGCGTTCCTGCATCAGGTTTTGATAGAGGTGGGCATTCTGCAAGGCGATGGTGGCCTGCGTGCCAATCGATGAGAGCAGTTCAGTATGCTCGTCGGTGAAGGCATCTGGCTGGACACTGCCGAAGACCATGACGCCGAAGTTGTCGTAGCCGGCCCGCAGCGGAATGCACATCACCGAGCGGACATTCTGGAAGGCGACGAAGTTACCCAGTTCGGGGTCTTTGCGGGCGTGCCCAGCAAAGGTGGGGATGCACTGAATCAGGGCTTCACCAATCACGCCAGCGGCTCCGGGGGTCGAGCGGGCTTCATCGGTGCGGGTCAGGCCGCGGCTGACCTTGACGGCCAGTTGGTTATCGACCGAGCGGAAGAGCAGCACGGCGCTGACCAGACGCTCTTCGGTATCGGTCGCGCCGCTGCGTAATCCCAGCCAACCGGCGTTCATGGCGGCTTCGAGGATGCGGTCGGTGTTGAGGGTCGATCCCAGGACGCCGGCCATTTCGTAGATAGAGCGGGTGCGAGAGCGCATGTCGCGGAGTTGGTTGGACTTGGCGGTTTCTTCTTCGCGCAGTTGAGTCTGCTGGGCAGAGAACTGGCGCTGGTAGAGATAAGCCCAGACATGCGAGGCCAGCCCGATGACGATCAGTTCGGCGATGGGCAGCCAATCGACACCCACGGCGCTGCCCTGCTGGCGCAGGACTTCGTTCCCGGTGATCCAGGCAGCGGCGGCGATGCCGATGACCTGGATGATGCCCCAGGTCGTCGTCAGGCGGAAGGCGCTGGACACAATCAGGATCGCGCCGCCGGCGACCATGAGCAGCGGATCGGCGCGGGTGGTCGAAACCAGCAGCGCCATGATGATCCAATCG
This sequence comes from Anaerolineae bacterium, assembly GCA_016788965.1. Lineage (GTDB taxonomy): Bacteria > Chloroflexota > Anaerolineae > Aggregatilineales > Phototrophicaceae > CFX2. The sequence continues at coordinate 3,201 of JAEUQZ010000167.1, forward strand.
CCGATGGTCAGGGCGGGTTCAAAGCTGCGACGCAGCGCGGGAAACAGGGTGGGCACAACCAGCACGATGGTGCTGAACGCGCCGATGATGAGCAGCACCAGGGTGTCGCTCTGCGGGTAGACGACGGCTGGATCGGCAGATGTGCCGAACAGGACCAGCGCCGCGAATACCAGAAAACCGCAGCGCAGGCCGATCACGGCCCAGTCGCGCCAGGAGGTCGATTTGTGCTGAAACTCCATAAACAGGCTACGCTCGATGGATGGCTTTATGTCTCTATTCAAGATTGTAACAGTACCACGGGCTGAATGTTTGTCAAGATTTCTGGTTGGAACGATTTTGTATCGCCTTAGCCAGTTCTTAGCTGGGATTGAAGCGCCGATCAGGGGATGCGGGTAGGCTGTCCGGTGTCACTCAGCGGAGGGGAAACGCACGATGGGGATCGACCTGTACTGGGACGATGAGGCGCAGACGGTGCTGCTGCTGGAAATCAATGGGCCGTGGCGCTGGGAGGAACTGCGCCGGACGCTGGCGACGGTTCACAAGCTGACCGCGCAGGCCGATCCCGAAGTCGGGGCGCTGATCGATGTGCGTAAGGGGTTGTTCCTGAGCGCCGGGACGTTGTTCAGCGCGGACGGGCTGGCGAATGCCCGGTCGCTGCTGACGCTGGGGACAGACGAACCAGGGCCGGTGGTCGTGGTCGGGACGAATCCGCTGGTACGGTCGGTCTATGAGGCGTTCGCCAAACTGGACGGCGCAATGCGGAGCCGAGTGCGCTTCGCCGACACGCTGGACGAGGCGCGGGAGGTGATGGCCGCGTGGCTGGCGGAGCGGCGAGAATAAAGCAGCCCTCATCCTCAAGATGAAAGTCCAAATAAGAATTGAACCGCAGAGACGCAGAGGACGCAGAGATCATACGGAGAAAGGAACTCCAAGAACAAAGCGAGTTGAACTGGCCTCAGCGGACGATGCGGGCCAGGACAAGGACAAAACTGCCCTGCGTGTTGGGGTTGCCGTCGGTTCCGCTGAAGCGGGCCGCGCGGACGTAGTAGATGCTGGTGGCGGGCAGAACGTAGCGGGCGATGCGGGCATTCTGACCGCCGCCGCTGTCATCGTCCTCGGCCAACACGCGGCCATCGGCGCTGACGATGCTGACGACCGGGTCGAGGTCGCCGTCACCGCGATTGAGCGACACGGTTACGGCCTCGCCCTCCTGCCCCCAGAACGCAAAGCGCAGTTCGGGCGTGAGGTCATCGATGCGGCCGGTGATAGTTGTGCCGAAGCTGATGCGCTGGACTTCAGGCGGGACGCCATCGAAGGCGTTGCCGAGTGATTGAAATTCGAGACGGTAGCGCCCCACGGTCGTCCCGGCTTCGCGGTCGAGGCGAGTAGCGAGGATGTAGTAGCGGCCATCTTCGGGCACACGGAAGCTCTGAATCTGGGCGTTCTGCCCGCCGCCGCCGTCATCATCCACGATCAGTTCTTGCAGGTTGGAATCCGTGATGACCAGGAAGGCATCCAGCGAGCCGCTCAAGCGGTTCATGCGGACGGTCAGCAGATCATCCTTGCGGGCGTCGAAGGCGTAGTAGCGGATCACGCTGTCGTTGGTGATCTCGTCGTCGAGAGTCTGGTTGATCGACAGCGCGATGGCCGTCTGGGCGGCATTGCCCAGGCCGCTGTTGGAGGCTTCGTCCAGGGTGAGGATGAAGCGCCCGGTGGACGTTCCGGAGGCTTCACCGTAGCGCGTGGCGATGATAATGTACGTCCCGGTCTCTTCGATGACCAGGCCGCGAATCTGGGCATCCAGCGAGCCGGAGCCGACCGCATCGTCATTATCAGCGATGACGAAGGCCCGGCTGTTGACGACCTGCAAGTAGGGGTCAAGATCGCCGGAGGCGCGGCGCATGATGATGTCGAGGATGTCGCCCTCCTCGGCGCGGAAGCTGTAGTACAACTGCGGCATCATGGCGCTGATGTTGTTGATGACTGAGTCGCCGTAGCGCAGGGCGCTGCCGGATTCGGAACTGACGCCGATGCGCTCGACGTTCATCTCGAAGACGCCGACGGTGCTGCCCAGGCCATAGCCGAAGCGCCCGATGATGATGTAGTAGCGGTCGCTGCGCGGGAGGGTCAAGGCGTCGATGGTGATGTCACGGCGGCCGTCGCCGTCATCGCGGCTGGCGAGGAGCGTGCCGTTGGCATCGACGACGGTCAGGAGCGGGTCAAGGTCGCCACGGGTGACGGTCACGCGCAGGGAGATGACCTCGCCGCGCAGCCCCTCGAAGAAGTAGGTCTGGAGGGGGTCGGCGTTGGTGATCTCCCCGGTGATGGTTCCGGCAAATTCCAGCGGGGTTTCTGCGGGGTCATCCTGGGCGGCCAGCGGCGCGGCGCAGAGGATGACGGCCAACCAGAACAGTCCCAATCGGAAGAGCAGCTCAGTTCGCGTCACAGCAGAGGACTCGTTGGAAAACGTTGCATCTGCCTATTTTAGTCCAATCTGCGGCGCGGAGGCAGGCTTAACGATGCTCGCGCAGATAGACGAACCAATAGACGCCGCCGACCATGACCACCCCACCGATGATGTTGCCGATTGTCACCGGGATGAGATTGTTGAGGAAGCCGCTGAGAGTCAGGTGCGCCAGATCGATGCCGGAGGCAGCGGCGAAAGCCGGATCGAACTGGTTGATGAACAGCCCCATCGGGATGAAGTACATATTGGCGATGGAGTGTTCAAAACCGATGGCGGCGAAGGCGCTGATGGGAAAGAGGATCGCCAGGATTTTATCGGTGGTGGTGTGAGCGCCGAGCGTCAGCCAGATGGCGATGCACACCAGCGCATTGCAGAGAATGCCGAGCGCCACGGCCTGGACAAAACCGTACTCGACTTTGTGGGCGGCGATGTTGAGCATGGCCTGGCCGATTACGCCGTCACCGAAGCGGTACTGGCCGGAGAAGAAGACCAATCCGGCCGTGACCAGTGCCCCCACCAGATTGCCCGCATACACAATGATCCAGTTCCGCAGCAGCGCGCGTGTGGTGACTTTGCCGCTGGCCCAGGCCATCGTAATCAGCATATTCCCGGTGAAGAGTTCGGCGCCAGCGACGATGACCAGGATGAGGCCGAGGCAGAATACGAGGCCATAGATGACGCGGGCCAGTCCATAGGGCAGGATGCCCCCTGCACCTGCGGTCGAGACCGTGGCAAACAAAGCTCCCAGCGAGACGAACCCTCCTGCCAGCACCGCCAGCATGAAGATGTTGATAACGCTCATGCCGGCCTTCTTGACCCCGACGGTAGAGGCCCGTTCGGCAATCTCGGAGGGCAGCAGGGCATCGAGGCGAACTGGTGCGTCGTTCATGGTGGGTTGGCTTCCTTGCACATGGCGTGTATCAATCTCAATTGGGCGTTCAGCGAAGCAGCGGAGACTGAAGCGAACGCCGTTCCCATTCTATGTCACCTGAACGCCTTACCTGCAATGAAGGATGTCACCCTCTGCGGCGCAGTCCCTCCGGTTTTCTGGAGGGAGAGGCTGGTTCGTGGTGGAATTGACCGCCTGCCCTGCCCTGGTTAAGATCGTTCGCGGAGTGAGCATGTGTCCACCGCGCAAAATAGCCTTCGCTTATTGAGGAGCATCTGCCATGAAATACCGTCGTTTAGGCAATTCGGGTCTGATCGTCAGCGCCCTATCGCTGGGTACGATGCAGTTCGGGCAGGCGATGAATGTGGGCCGGCTCGACCAGCAGGCCACCAATGAGATGATTAAGTTCGCGCTGGATCGGGGCATCAACTTCATCGACACCGCCGATGTCTACAGCCGGGGCGAGAGCGAAACGCAGGTCGGGGAAGCCATCAAGGGCATCCGGCAGGAGCTGGTGGTCGCCACCAAAGTCCGCCTGCCGATGAGCGACACCAACTTCAACCGCAGCGGGGCGACGCGGGTCAACATCCTGCGCGGCGTCGAAAGCAGCCTAAAACGGCTCCAGACGGATTACATCGACCTGTACCAGATTCACGGTTGGGACAGCAACACGCCGCTGGAAGAAACCCTCCGCACGCTGGACGATCTGGTGCGGCAGGGCAAGGTGCGCCACATCGGGCTGAGCAATTACTACGCCTGGCAAGCCGCCATCGCGCTGGGGATGCAGCAGCAGATGGGGCTGGAGCCGTATGTCACGGCGCAGATGTATTACGGGCTGGCCGGGCGCGACCTGGAGCATGACTGGCTTCCATTCGCGGAATACACGGGCATGGGCATTCTGGTGTGGAGTACGCTGGCGGGCGGGTTCCTCAGCGGCAAGTACGACCGGGGTAATCCGCTCCCGGCCAACACGCGCTTCGCCGAAGCCGGGCAGTTTGTGCCCTTCGATGTCGAGCGTGGCTACCAGATCATCGATGTGCTGAAGGCGGTTGCCGCGCGGCACAACGCCAGCGCAGCGCGGGTCGCCATCGCCTGGGCGATGGCACAGCCGGCCATCAGCAGCGTCATCATCGCCGCCCGCACTCTCCCCCATCTGGAAGACAACATCCTGGCCGCCGATCTGAACCTGACGGAACAGGACTTCCAGGAACTTCACGCCGTCTCTGATCCGGGCACACCCTATCCGAAGTGGATGGTCTTGCAGCTCGACCAGGCAGAAGACCCGCGCCCGAAGGTGCTGTATCCCGAACGCTACGAGAAAGGCGGCCTCTGGAAGGATTTGCGGGGCACGCAGTTCAAGCCGGGCTAAGGCTGTAGATGAAGGGGGCAGTCGGTCGGACTGCCCCTACCCCACCTCACATCGGGGTGAAGATAGACAGTACACACCACGGCAAAATGGGCAATGTTCCAGTCAGGATTCCGAATCTGAGTCGAACTCAATCAGAATTGCTTCGATCTGCGGGCGCAGCGGGGTAAGGTCATTTTCCAAAATCTGCCAGATGCGTTCTATGCTGAACTTCCAATCGGCATGGATGGTAAAGTTTTGCACACCGATGATTTGCTTCCAGGGAACTTCTGGATGCTGCTCACGAAACGTTTCCGAAAGGGCGCGGCCCGCCTCGCCGATGGTTCCCAGAAGATCGATCACCGCTACCTGGATTTGCGGGTCGTTCATGAAATCATCACGGCCAAACGAGGCAAAGTCCGTCACCAGTCCGAGGCATTCCATAACGTCTCGGAATAGGTGCTGATCTTCTCTCACAATTTGACGGCCTCACGCAGTGCTTGCTGGCGGATCGTGGGCTTCAGTTCTTCTTCGGTGGCGACATCGACGTGACGCCCCAACAGGGTTTCCAACGCTACAACCAGTTCCATGCCGCCCCAACGCGACAGGCGGGTCCAATCCTGGTCCACCAGCAGATCGACATCACTGTCAGCACGAGCTTCACCGCGAGCCACGCTGCCGAAGACACGCACATTGGACGCGCCATATCGCGCAGCCAGTTCGAGCAAAGCCGCGCGGCGTTCTCCAATGATTTCGTTGATGCCCAGGCCAGATAGACTCTGTTTAGACACAGCCACCCTCACTTCGTATCCTGCCAAAATTATAGCAGGAAAGCTGTCCGATCTGAGGAGTCGATACCCCCTCACACCTGATGATGGGATTGCAGGCTGCGGACTTTCAGCGCCTTCTGGCGCAGCGAGCGCATTCCCTGAACGGCGGCCATCGCCCCGGTCAGCGTGGTCATCACGGGTACGCCGTAGGCCACGGCTGCGCCGCGAATGCGGTAGCCATCGGCATGAGATTGGCTCCCGCGCGGCGTGTTGATGATGAGGTCGATTTCCCCGGCGCGGATGGCATCGATGACATTGGGGGAGCCTTCACTGGCCTTGTTGATGGTCTCGACCGGGATTCCCGCCTCGCGCAGGCCATTGGCCGTGCCGATGGTGGCCTTGAGGGTGAAGCCCAGCTTGAGCAGATCGTGAGCGATCTTGACGGTGGCGTTGACATCGTAGGGGTTGACGCTGATGAAAACCGTTCCGGTCTGCGGCAGCGGGCTGTTGGCGGCCATCTGCGACTTGACATAGGCATGGCCGAAGCTGGCGGCGTGCCCCATGACCTCGCCCGTCGAGCGCATCTCCGGCCCCAGCCGGGCATCCACGCCGGGGAACTTCTGGAAGGGCAGCACCACCTCTTTGACAAAGTAGCCCTCGACTTCCGGTTCTTCGGTGAAGCCGATGTCCTCCAGCGTGCGACCGGCGGCGATCTCGGCGGCGTAACGGGCCAGCGGGCGGCCGGTCGCCTTGCTGACGAAGGGGACGGTACGGCTGGCGCGGGGGTTGACCTCCAGCACGTAGACGATCTCGTCGCGGATGGCGAACTGGATGTTGAAGCAGCCCTTGACCCCCAACGCCAGACCGATGCGCTGGGTGTATTCGCGGATGATTTCCAGGTGGTAGGGCGTGATCTTGTAGGGCGGCAGCACGCAGGCCGAGTCGCCGCTGTGGATGCCGGCCTCTTCGATCTGTTCCATGATGCCGCCGATGACGACCTGCTGCCCGTCACAGAGCGCGTCTACATCCACCTCGAAGGCGTCATCCAGGAAGCGGTCGATCAGCACCGGGTGGCCTGACCACTCGATGTGGGTATCCAGCCAGTGGATCAGGGCGTCATCGTCGAAGACAATTTCCATGCCGCGCCCGCCCAGCACGTAGCTGGGGCGGATCAGCACCGGATAGCCGATGCGGTTGGCGACCGCCAGCGCCTCGTCGCGGCTGAGGGCGGTTCCGCCGTCCGGCTGGGGGATTTCAAGCTGGCGCATCAGGCGGTTGAACTGCTCGCGGTCTTCGGCCAGATGGATGGTCTCGTAGGAGGTTCCCCAGATGGGCGCACCGGCCTCATGCAGGGCGCGGGCGATGTTCAGCGGGGTCTGGCCGCCAAACTGAATAAGGATACCATCCGGCTTCTCGTGGTCGATGATGTTGAGGACATCCTCGGCGGTGAGCGGCTCGAAGTAGAGCCGGTCGGCGGTGTCATAATCGGTGCTGACTGTCTCCGGGTTGCAGTTGACCATGATGGTCTCATAGCCGCGCTCGCGCAGCGCGAAGCAGGCATGGACGCAGCAGTAGTCGAACTCGATGCCCTGCCCGATGCGGTTCGGCCCGCCGCCCAGGATGATGACCTTCTGGCGGCTGGTGACATCGGCTTCATCGCCGTCCTCGTAGGTGGAGTACAGATAGGGGGTGTGCGCCTCGAACTCCGCCGCGCAGGTATCGACGCGGTAGTAGGACGGGATGACTCCCAGGGCGAGGCGGGCCGACCGCACGTCCTGTTCGATCACGCCGATGAGCTGGGCGATGTGGGCGTCGCTGTAGCCCGCCCGCTTGAGCTTCCAGAAGTCCTTCTGGTCGAGG
>JAEUQZ010000168.1 GCA_016788965.1 Anaerolineae bacterium
CTTGGACGACATTTCGGACGATTCGCAAAATTCTCGCATTCTCATTCTTATCGTTTTTCACATCGCCGCTGCCTGGAGCATTCTGTATGGCTAAAAGCTACCCATAAACTATGAACCATTAACTTTTCTTCTCTCACTGACACAAACGGCGTCGGTGGCGTGTCCGCCATTGCCGCCATTGCCGCCATTGCCGCCACAAAACCGGATCGACTTCCCGTGGGGGTTACGTCAGCGCATGAAAATGTGTCAGAAAACCACCCACCGACACTGACGACACTGACGACATTTCCGCCAAGTTGCGAATACTTTTTTATATCTGTAAGTTTATTAATAACAATTTTCGGCTTTTTCTATCAACTATAAACTATCAACCATTAACTTTATCCTCCCCCCTCCTGATAGCGTTGTGCGCGGTTTCGGAGTAAAGTTGGGCGTATTGCTCACAAACTTCGCCCGGTCTTACGGTTCCGGCGGCACATTTTCCGTCATAATCGGAGCAGGCCTGAATGTGAAAGGGACGACTCATGGCGCAGAACCGGAAGTTCGAGATTACAGATGCGCGTGGCGGAGCGGCCTTCGCCGTCCGCGTCGTGACCCGCGCGGCAGCCGCCGAGATTGTCGGCACGCAGGATGACGGAACGCTGAAGATCCGTCTGGTGTCCTCTCCGGCTGGCGATCCCGCTGCCAACCAGGAATTGATCAACCTCCTCGCGGAGAAGCTGCAAGTCTCCAAAGACCGCATCGAAATCGTGGCTGGAGCCAACGGCCGCGAAAAAGTCATTTCCGTGGAAGGGATTACGACCGCTGATGTGGAAGAGCGTATCGGTGGACGCCGCGCCGAAGACTGATCTGATCCCGACGATCCGCAGGTTGTCGGCTTTGGCTGCCGTGCTGTTACTGCTCGCTCCGGCCTGTATCCCTGCTGCCGAGCCAACGGCTTTGGCGACTCAGACCCTCATAGTCCCAACCGTCACCTGGACGCCGCTTCCCGTCACCGAGACTCCGTCCCCGACGCCTCTGCTGCGTCCGGTCGATCTGGAAACGCCGACCCCCGATGCCGCCGCGACGCCCACTTTATCCGATCCTGTAGCATCCGAACTGGTCGCTCTGGCCCAGCGCCGTCTGGCTCAGGACTTGGGCTTGCCTGCCCAGCGCATCCGCCTCGTCGAAGTCACCGCCGTGATCTGGCCGGATACCAGCCTCGGCTGTCCCCAGCCGGGCGAAACCTATGCCCAGGGCACATTCGACGGCTATCGCATCGTCCTCTCTGCGTCCGATCAGGAGTACATCTTCCACACCGATTTCGACCGCGTGATTCCCTGCGCTGCGGAGGACGAACGCCTGCCCGAATGACCCTGCTCACAGCGGATTCGGCAGCGGTAGCCCAGCCTGAAGCTGGATGTCCCCTAACGCCCGGTGAGCCGCCTCGCGGACTTCCGCCCGGCCGTCACGCAGTGTTTTGTACAGCGGCTTGACCATCTCGATGATCCCAAGCTGCCCCAGGTTCGCGGCTGCGTAGCCCCGGATCGGTACATCCCCTTCTTGCAGCGCTTTGAGCATGACCGCTTTGGCTTCATCCCCTGGTGGCACTGACTCGCCTTGATCGGCTGCCCACTCGTTCAACCACTGGATGCTCTCCATGGCAGGATACGCCAGGGGAACCAGATCACCGCCAGCCCGCCGTGCCTCGAATGCGATCTGCCCTGCCGACCGCACGTACCACTGGCTGTCTTCCAGATAAGCGCGGTAAATCCAGACCATCGCCCAATCGCTGGACACGCGCCGCAGCCCAAAAACCGCTGCTCGCCGCACCAGCATGTCCTCGTCCTGGATCGCCTCGTAGAGGATCGGGTAGCCCTGTTCAGAGATGTCCGCCAGGGCCTCCGCAGCCGCTTGCCGCACCCTTTCCGAGCCTTCCGTCAAGGCTTGCACCAATCCGTTCACCGCCTCTTCGTTGCGGATCGCCCCCAGAGCCAGCACCGCCGCGGCCTGGACATCCGCGTTTTCGTCCTGGAGCAGGTTTTGGAGGATGGGCACAGAATCCACATCCTTCACCGCTCCGCATCCCAGGCAGGCCAGCAGCCTGATCTGCGGCACGATGCTCTGCAGGGCTTGCCGGAACACCTCACCCGCCAGCGGGTCGCGGCTGGCAACCAGCGCGGCTGCAGCCCGTTCCCTCAGTAGCGGGAATTGGTTCGGCGCGACCAGAACATTCCGTAAGTAGCGGAGGAGATGACCACGCCAGTCCGCATCCGCGCTCGCATACGGCAGCCAGTTTGCCATCATTAGTACCGAGTTCTGGAGGAGGTCGGGAACTGCATTCAGCCGCTCTCGAACGACATTGCTCAGGAGCGCCTGCGATGCCGCGTATCCCACCGCTTGACTCCATCCGGTTTGAGATGCGCGCTGCGCCAGCGTTTCTTCCGGTACGTCCTTCAAACCCAGGCTGGCGAAGTAAGCAGCCAGCACCGGCGACCGGAAGCGGTAATGTCCGTTCGGTAGCCGGGTCAGCAGCCCGCTTCGCGCCATCTGATTGAGGAAAACCGCGCGGCTGTTGATCCGTTCCTGAGCTTTCTTGTCCACCTCTGATTTGCGGGGTTCTGTCTTTGGTGGCGCTTCAGTTCCATCACCCAGTTGGGACTCAGCCAGTTTGATCGTGCTGACCTCGCTGGTGAGCAGCATTGTCAGCCGGGCTGCTGAAATCGATCCCTCATTAAGTTCCAGCGCCGCACAGGTCGTCAGTTCAGTGACCAGTGTTTCGATGGGTTCGGTCTGTGCTTTCGCGGGCAGCCGCTGTTTCAGGTGGGCTTCCAGCCAGGTCGGGTATAGGGCGCTGGCTTCGGCTCCGCTCAGGCAGGCCAACGTCTTGAGCGTCATCTCCAGCGCGGAAAGACCGGAATTCCGCTCGCGTGCCTGCTCGATCCACTCTGCGGCGGGACGCGCCAGCGTAGTCCTGCGACCGCGCCCAGCAGGCCACGCTTCCACGCATCGCGCGACGAACTGCTCGCGCTCGCGGTCATTCCAGGGCCGCAGATAGATTGGCGTCAGGTCGAGTCTCTGGACGAGGGTTCCGTATCCGGCGGCTGGCGCGACAACGATGAGGAAGTTGCCGGGGTAGGTCGAGATCAGTGCTTCCAACCACGCCAGCTTCAGCGGCTGTTCGCTTGCTGGCAGGTCATCATATCCATCGACCAGCAGCAGAACCTGTCCATTCTCCAGCCGCCGGTATAGGGATCGAGGGATCGTGCTGGCCGCCACTCGCCCAATCTGCCGCTGAACGCTTTGAACCAGGGGTTCTCCCGGATCGACGATCCCGCCCGTTTCCGACTCCCCTGGATGCACATCGGCCAGATGAATGTAGACCGGCATTAGGCGATTAAAGAGCGGTATCGAAGTTGTACCCTCGACCTGCTCGTCGAGCGCCATACCATGCTGCTCAGCCAACCGCTCTCGCGCTTTCTGTTCCAGCAGGATGCGCTCTTTGATCCGAACCGCGCGTTCCTTCTCGTCAAGCTGAGCTTCTTCCTGGTTCAGCCGTTCTTGCAGCGCATCGAACGGCTTCTGGAACCGCAGCTTGCCCAACGAGCGCAGCAGGATCGCCATCAACGCGGTTGTTCGTCCGCTGCCTGGATTGCCCAGGAGCGCCAATCGGCGTGTGCCCAGACTCAGGTCATCAATCGACATGCTGGGAAGGTTGAAGGCCGCTTCCAACTGGGGAAATTCAGGCACATGCGGGACAATGGGGTAGACCGAATGGACAACCTCATCCTCGGCTGGCGCGGCCAACCTCGGAGCCACTGTAAAGCGCGGTTCCACCAGAATCTCATCCAGCTTGAACAGATGGCTGGCAAGGTGATTCGACCGTGCCATCTGGACGATGCCGTTGATGTAACGGCTGTCGCTGGATTGTGAGGCATAGCTCTGCGCGCTGGCGGCCCCCTGGCTCACCGACTGAACCGCCGAGCGGATCAGATGTCGTGCTCGATAAACCCCGTAGGCTGAAGCCCACCCGGTCAGCAAACCAATGCCGAAGTTCTGGATGTCGAACCCCATAGTTCCAGCCTCTCCGTTATCCGCTCTTGTACGCCAGAATTCGCCCACAGCTTGAACAGGTCGTTAACTTGTGACCACGCCGTACCTCGCTGACCACCGACATTTCCTGCTCGACCTGGCAGAATGAACAGCTTCGATCCACCAACAGGGCGACCGGCTGATTATGTTTGCGCGGCTTCAGGTTGTTGTAAGCCGCCAGACTCTCCGCATCGACCGACTTGAGGACTTGATCTCGCTTTTGCTGAAGTTCTTGTTTTTCGCCCTCCAGCCGCTCCCGCTCATGGATCAGATCGGCATTGTCATGTTCCCGTTGGGACTGCACCGATTGAAGATGTGTTTTTCGTTCATTGAGTGTCTCCTCGGCCTCTTCCACTTTCAGCATGAGGTCGAGCAGCGTGTTCTCCAGGTCTTGATTGCGCTTCTGGAGCGCCTGAACCTCATGCTGCATGTCCTGCATTTCTTTAGGATTTCGCACCCGTCCGCTGTAGAGTGTGTCATTGGTCTGTTGGCTTTTGGTCGTGTTGCTCTGAATTTCCAGTTCCAGATCGCGGACACGAGTCTGGAGGGGGCGGAGTGACTGCTGAGCGACTGCGATCTGCTGCTCGGCTTCGCGGATCACCTGGTCGTTGGCGAGTTGATCGGCGATTTCCCGCAGGCGTTTGATCGTCTGGGCCAGTCGGAGTTCAAGTTCCTGGAGACGAAAGAGCGGTTCGGCTGATGTCATGACTCTATCCTGGCTGGCACATGCGGTCAGACTGGGTAAAATGTCCTGAAGCGAATGTCTTAATGCGAACCATCTCGCAAAAGCGCTTACTGTAAGCGTAAGTATATGTGTTGACGATTCGGGCGGCAAGCAAATGCCCTGGGATTGAGAGCAGTGTGAATGCAGCGGTCGTCAGTAGAATCGGTTCAGATCACATCGGCTGAATGGCGCTGGGTTGTCCTGGTGGCAGGGCTGCTGCTGATCCTGGCCTTTGTGCCCTTCCTCTGGTTGGCACTCAGCGGCGCTGGTGGAGACCAGTGGCAGTTCATGGGCATTCTCAGCAGCAATTACCGCGATGGGGCTACTTACCTTTCCAAGATGCAGCAGGGTTATGAGGGTGCATGGTTGGTCTATTTCCGTCATTCACCCGACATGCACAGCCCGGTCTTTATCCAGGTGTTGTATCCTCTGCTGGGGCATATTGCCCGTTTCCTTAGTATCCCAATCATTGCGCTGTTCCATGTCGCTCGCGTGATTGCATCGCTCATCATGTACATGGCGCTGTATCAGTTTGCGGCCGTCATCTGGCCGCGCCGAAGGTCAAGACGCATTTTCTTCCTGCTGGTCACGCTAGGTTCAGGACTCGGCTGGCTGGCGATGCTCTTTACGGGTAATCCGTCCACCTCCGATTTTGTGATTCCGGAGATGTTTGCGTTTTACAGCAGCATGGTCAACGTCCACTTTCCTTTGACCATCGCTTTCCTCTCCCTGATTGCCAGCATACTGATTGTGATGTTCCGTCCTGGTTGTGCTGATCCGCCGACGGTGGCAAACGGCGGTCTGGTTCTGGCACTGCTCAGCCTGGGACTATCTCTACTGTATCCCCAGGCTCTCGTTCCGATTGGAATTGCGGTTAGCCTCTACGTTTTTCTCTACGGCGTGCGCCTCAGACGCATTCCAGATCGTGAACTGCGCTGGTGGTTGGTACTCGTAGCTCCCGCGCTGCCGATGGCGGCCTACTATGTGGCTATCGTGAACTACAATCCGGCAGTTGCGGAGTGGAACCGCCAGAATATCACTGCCTCGCCAGATATGCTCACTTTCTTGATTGGACTCGGTGTCCCGCTTCTGATCGCCCTGCCCGGCATCATCCGCGCGATCCGCCGTTTTGAGCAGGATGGCGATCAGATGATGCTCTTCTGGCTCCTTTCAATCCTGGTTGTCATGTACCTGCCGACCAACATACAACGCCGCTTTACCGTCGGCATCCTGATCTTGATCGCCTTTTTTGCGACGCGCGCCCTGGAATCATTCTGGTTCAATTTCATCAACCGTCGCTGGCGCTATCGGCTGTTGATGGCGGCCGTCCCCACCATGACGATGACAACCGTATTCATTTTGCTGAGCAACATGACCATTATGGTTGGCCCGTTCCTCCAGCGAGACTACGCCGATGCGATGAGTTGGCTTCGCGCCAATGCTGAGACAAGCCCAGTGGTCTTGGCCTCGTCCGAGGTGAGCATCTGGTTGCCGGGATTGGCTGGAACACGTGCGGTTTATGGACACCCGTTCGAGACGCTCCAGGCATCTCAGCGTGACCAGCAGGTTGTGGATTGGTACAGCGGGGTCGATTCAGACTGCCGTCAACTCTTGACCGAATACGATATACGTTACGTGGTATTCGGCCCGCTGGAACAGGAATTGGGCACTCCGTCGTGCCTCAGCACGCTGCGCGAAGTGGCCGAGTTCGGTTCTGTCACCATCTATGCGCCGTAGCGCAATCGGCTTCGCAGTCCTCATTCTGGTCATCTTCGTGCTGGCCGGCATAAGACCAGATGCGCTGCCTTTTGTACGCGAACAGGCTCGTTTCTCCGATGCCGTGGTTTCGCACTGGCCGAATGCGTTCTTTTTGCGCCAGTCGATCCTGGAACGTGGAGAGTTCCCCATCTGGCGCGAGACGATCATGGCGGGGCAGCCCTTTCTCGCCAACCCATTGAACAAAACCGCCTATCCATTTCAATGGTTGGCGCTGCTATTCCCACCTGCGCTGCATCTCAACCTGCTGGTGATCTTTCATGCTGTATTGGCGGGTGTGGGGATGTATACCTGGGCGACCGGGTTAGGCTTGCGCCCGGAATCGGCGCTGCTTGCTGGGCTGGCCTACGTGGTCTCTCCGCGTTTGTTTGGACATCTGGCTGCTGGACACCTTGATATTGTCTATGCGCTCGCCTGGTGGCCGTGGTTGATGTGGGCGGTTCTCCGGACGAAGAAACCGGCCATCGGATTGTCAAGTGGTCTCCTGATCGGGATGCTGGCTGCGCTCCTCGTCATCGCCGACAGCCGGGTCGGTTTGTTTGCTGTTTTGTCTGCTGTAGTTTACGGAGTTTATCTGGCTCGGCAACAGCGTGTACTACGCTTGAAAGTCCTGACGGGCGGCGGCGCTGTTCTTGTAGCATCCATTCTGCTCATTGGGGTGATCGTCCCGTTTGCGCTATGGAGTTCGAGCTTGAATCGCGCGGCGCTCACACCTTCGGAAGCCGGTGCGATGGCGCTTACACCAGCGCAGTTTTTGACGCTGCTGTTTCCTGCACAACACGGGAATGTGGAGACGATGGTCTATCTTGGTTTGCCCGTGCTTTTGCTGGCATTCGTTGGGCTTATCATGCTGCCGCGTCATTTGCGATGGTTGGCCGTTGGGATTGCGTTGCTCATCATCCTCTATGGCATGGGTGTCCAAAGCTTCTTGTGGAACACACTGGTCAGTGCTTTTCCTGTTCTCTTGTGGTTCCGTGTGCCGGCGCGCATCTGGCTGATGGCAACGCTGTTTGCCCCACTCCTGGCCGCTTACGGTTACGAACGCTTGTTGATGCTGAATGGGCAGCATGGGGTGATGACACTGGCCTGGTTGAAGCGCACTGCAATCGTTTGGATCGCTGTGTGTGCGGCGTTTGGGGTTTTCGCTCTGTTTGTGCTGCCATCCCCACTCAGCGGGATTCTGATCCTGAGCGTGGGTACGACAACAGGAGTGCTCCTGTTTGCGGCTGTGTCAGGTTGGAAACTGGCTCGACACGCGCGTTCGCTCTTCATCAGCCTGATCGTGATCGACCTGGCCTCCGGTGGCATCTACGGGCTGGAGTGGCGCGGGCCAGAGCAGTGGCTCGATCCGTACCGGCCGCTGGCAGAACGATTGGTCGCGCTTGAACCCGCGCGTATCTACTCCCCGACTTACAGCCTGGAGCAGCAGATCGCTGAAGCGTATGGGCTGCGCTTGTTCGGCGGGGTCGATCCGTTTCAACTCAGCGGCGTGGCTCAGGGAATCGAGCAGGGCAGTGGGGTTCCGCTGCAAGGGTATCAGGTGGTGCTGCCACCCCTTTTAGGCAGCCAATCCGACCTCGATATCGCTCAGGCCAATCGCACGGCCATCATCGATACTGAAGCGCTGGCTCAATGGTCGGTCAGCCATGTGGTCGCAGCCTACGCCATTGATCATCCGCGCTTGCTGCTGGCAGATGTGGTGAACAACGTCTATATCTACCAGAACCTCGACTACGAGATGGAGACTTCCGGTGTCCGAATTCCCGACTGGCCTTTGAGCGCGTCCGACCTACCCGATCAGGCTACAGTCCAGAGATGGAATCAAATATCCATGCTTGGATGGCTTGTTTCCGGTATAGGATGGGTGGTGTGTCCAATACTCCTCATTGTCCTCTGGAGACGTCACGCGCATGACTGACCGCGTATCCAGTCGTTCATGGATTGCTCTGGCGTTGTTGGCTCTCACGCTCATCACGGCGTTCCATCGATTGTTTCTTGGGGAAGTGTTCTTCTGGGGACTGCCTGCTTTACAGTTCTACCCGTGGCAGGAGTATGCCTTCGATCTGCTGCGGGACGGACAGCTCCCGCTGTGGAATCTCTACAATGGGGCGGGCGCACCGCTGCTGGCAAATTACCAGTCGGCGCTGTTGTATCCGTTCAACTGGCCGGGTATCGTGCTGCCGCTCGCATGGTGGATGAGCGTGTTGGCAGTCCTGCATCTGTTCATCGCAGGTTGGGGCATCTGGATGCTCGGCCGGCGATTGGGACTGCCTGTTGTGGGTCGCGGGCTGAGCGCGTTCGCTTTTGGGATGAGCGGTTATCTCGTGGCTCGCCTGGGAACGTACCCGATTATCTGGGCAGCGGCCTGGCTCCCCTGGATGATCTGGGCGGCGATGAGGGTGCTAGAACAACCTTCACGAAGACGCGCTGCGTTGTTTTCGCTCATTGTTGTGGCGCAGTTATTGGCCGGCCACGCTCAAACAGCCTGGTACAGTCTGCTGCTCGTCGCGGCTTCTGTGGGTTGGTGGGCAGCAACGCATCGCCCGACTGCGTGGCGATCACTTGGGATCATCGTTCTAGGTCTGACTCTGGCTGCTGTGATCGCGGCCTTACAGCTTCTCCCGACGGCTGAACTCCTGATGCAGTCGCAGCGATCCGACGGTGTGGACTTCCTGACCGCGATGAACTTTAGCTACACGCTGCCCCGCAGCCTGAATCTGATTGCCCCGAATGTGTTCGGAAATCCAGGAGCAGGAACCTATATCACGCCGGAAGGCGCTTTCTTTGAAGACGCGGTATATGTGGGATTTGTCCCACTTATGTCCGCTGTCGTCGCGCTAGGTGTTTGGTTCTGGCGTCGGCTGTGGCGACGGGAGATGCCGGGCTTCCTGGACAGTGTTCCCCTGTGGTTCGTGATCGTGATCGTAGGCTTCATTTTCGCTTTGGGGATCAATACGCCGATTTTCCCTTTCCTGTATGAGCATGTGCCGACCTTCAGTATGTTTCAGGCTCCGGTGCGCTGGCACCTCTGGACAGTCTTCGGCCTGAGTATGCTGGCAGGGATCGGGGCTGGGATGTGGGGACGCGGATTCCGAGTCTTCTTCGCAACACGTCTGGCTGTGGCTGGCGCGCTCGGCGTGGTGGTTCTGACCCTTGTTGCTCCATGGTTTCTGCCTTCGGATATGCAGTCCCTTGAAGGAGTGCAGACGATTCTGGGATCACTGACTGGCCTCGGCATTTTGGGCGCGTTGGCCGGGGTGCTGACGCTGCTTCAGCCTGAGTCCGCATCCCATCCACGCTATCCGGTGTGGATGATCGCGGTGTGGTTGGTTGCGGCTGGAGATATGGGGTACGCAGCTCAGGGATTGAATCTGACTGTCCCTGCAAGCTTCTTTGACCAGTCGGTCGTTGAGCGAGCGAATGAGGGGCGCTTGTACTGGCCCAGGGATGTGGAACACGATGAAAAATACTTCCGGTTTCTTCGGTTTGACGATTACCGGGTGGCAGTCGATCAACAGGTCGAATTCCGAGCCAGCCTGCTGCCGAACCTCAACCTGATCGACCGGGTGGCCTTGTTCAATAACTTCGATCCACTGCTGATCGGGTGGCACAAAGCCTACATCAATCTGATTGAGGACACTCCCTCACGGCGCGATACGCTGCTTCAAGCAGCGGGTGTCAACCGGGTAATGGATCGACCTGGAAGTCCAACCCCACTTGATGCGTATTCGGGCCAGGCGTGGTTTGTCCAGTCAGCCTGTTGGAACCCGGACGATGAAGCCATTCGAGCCGCGCTCGTCAATCCTTCCTGGAATCCGCTCACGCAGGTTCATCTGATCGGAAATGGGGACTGTCCGCCAGCCGATTCTGCTCCATCAAGGGTTGTGGTTTCACTGGCGCGGGAGGCCGATCAGGTCGAGGCCACACTGGAAA
>JAEUQZ010000169.1 GCA_016788965.1 Anaerolineae bacterium
CTGCGCGGCTGCCGCGGCGACCTCGACCTGATCGGTTTTCAAGGCGGATGAGATGATGAGGGCATCCGCGCCAGTGATCTGACTCGCAGCATGTCCCGCGTAGATCACTGCGCCATCCTGCGCCAGCGCCTCGGTCAGTTCATTGGCGCTGCGGTCAGAGCCAGAGACCCGATACCCCTGTTCCAGCAGCACGCGGGCAATGGCGGAAAGCCCCGCCCCGCCGATCCCGACG
Source organism: Anaerolineae bacterium (assembly GCA_016788965.1). Lineage (GTDB taxonomy): Bacteria > Chloroflexota > Anaerolineae > Aggregatilineales > Phototrophicaceae > CFX2. The sequence goes on from JAEUQZ010000169.1 coordinate 233, forward strand.
AGGTGAATGTGCTGACCTTTGCGAAGCTTCAAGGCGGTCATCGCTAGTCTATACGACGAACAGAACGGCCAGGAACATGATGATGACGATGATGGTCAGGATTTCGCTGCTGCCTCCGGCGGCGCTGCCCAGCAGTACCAGTGGAATCGCATTTAACGCTTGGGCGCTGATCGAACCCGGCCCCGGCGCCGTCACCAGCGGACTGAACGGGTAATCGTTGATGTCCAGGAAGTACCAGATGGCTCCCCAGATCATGTAGCCGTTCAGTCCACCCAACAGACCACCGAGGATGGCATTCTGGATGCGGCGGCTACCGGGCACATTATCCGTCTCGTCATAGCTGCCGAAGCTGCGGGTCTGATAGGCGAAGTAGACGATGATGCAGAACAAACCGCATTGGATAAAGAAAGCCTGATCGCGGGGAACCGAAGCCAGGAAAATACCCCGCAGCAGGACATCGAACTGGTACAGGGTGAAGGTCGCCAGGATGACTCCACCGAGCGAGATAAGTTCTCGGCGAAGTCCGCGGATCGCACCGATGATGGCGAAGAAAACCGCGAAGACCCACAACATACTGTAGAGAGTGACCACGTTCGCGCTCCGCTTAAATCAAGACCAGCACGATCACGAACAAGATCACCACAATGAGCGACAGCAGACCGGCGTCTCCGCCCGGCCCGCCGGCCAGCACATACAGCGGCAGCGCGTTGATCACCTCGGCGCTGGGTGTACCCGGCGTCGGCGCGACGATGAATGGGGTGAGCGGGTAGTCATTGATGTGCATAAAGTACCAGATCGATCCCCAGATGCAGTAGCCGTTGATGAACCCGACAATCGCGCCCAGTATAGTCGTTTGAAAGGCATCACGCCCTTCTTGATTCTGAGGCACATTCAGCCGCCGTCCCAACGCCCGTGACTGGTAGGCGAAGAAAACAATCCCACAGAAGATGATGACTTGAATGAAGAACTTCTGACCGGCAGGGACATTGACGAGCAGCACATCCCGGAGCGGCACATCAAACTGGAACAGCGCGAACAGCGCCAATACGATCCCGGCCAGCGAAATCAGTTCTTTGGGCAAGCCGCGCATATAGCCAATCACGGCGAACAGCAGCGCGAAACCCCACAGCAAGGTCGAAAGCTGGATCATGCCTGACCTCCGGCCAGTTGGGTGAGTTCCCGCGCGAGATGATCGGCCGCATCAGGCAGCGCCAGCGCACCCGATGCAGCCCGCATCGCGTCCAGGCGGGCTGGATCATTGAGCAGAGAACGAATGAGCGGCAATAGTTCAGATGGCAGCTTCTCTTCATCCAGCCGAATCGCCGCGCCACGGCTGGACAGATAATCGGCATTCACCCTCTGATAGCGCCAGGCATGGGGATACGGGATCAGCACAGCCGGGAGATGAAACAACGGGAACTCTCCGAGGATGCTGGCTCCCGCGCGGCTGACCACCAGATCCGCAGCGGCCATCGCCAGGCCCATCTCGCGGTGGAGATAGGGGAAGGCGTGATAGTGAGATGCATCAGGCAGCGCCTTGTGCCGTGCTTCAATATCGGCCCAATCGAGCGTCCCAGTCACGTGGATGACCTGCACGCCGTCGCTGAGCAGTTGGGGGAGCATATCCAGCAGGGCATTGTTGATGGCGCGCGCGCCACGGCTGCCCCCGAAGACCAGCAGAGTCTTGCGGGTAGGATCGAGGTGGAAATACTCGACTGCTTCCGAGCGGGAGGCTGAGCGCATCTGAGCGCGGACTGGATAACCGGTGACGACGGTGGACTGCCCCGGAAAGTAGCTGCGCGAGTCGGCCACGGTCAAGGCGACGCGGCGGGCGAAGCGGCGCAGCACCCGGATGCTCAAGCCGGGTTCGATGTCCGGTACGAAGATCATGGAAGGCACACGGAACAGCCAGGCAGCCACCGCAACCGGCAGCCCGACCCAGCCCCCGGTCAGCAAAAGAGCCTGGGGGCGTCGGCGCAGCATCAAGGCCAGCGCCTGGAGCGTTCCAAAGGCCAACTGAACGAGGCTGAGCGCCATGCGCGGCAGTCCGACGCCGTGCAGCGGCCCGGCGCGGACTTCATCATAGGTGGTGAAGGAAACAGCCGACTCAGCGATCAGAGGACGTTCAAAACCGCCAACGCTCCCGACGAAGGACAGGCTAACCGTCGGCGTGCGCGTGATCATCGCTTCGGCTGCGGCCAGGGCGGGGTAGACGTGGCCCCCCGTTCCCCCGGCTGCGATCATGATACGCAAGGACGTTCCTCCGTTCGGGAGATTGTTCAGACCATCGCGGAAGCGTCTGCCGCGCCCGCACACGCGCCACACTCAACAACAGCCCTATCCCGGCCATAACCACCATCAGCGATGAGCCGCCATAACTGATGAAAGGCAGGGATGCGCCTGTAGGCGGGACCATGGCTGTCATAACCGCGATATTCAGCAGGGCTTTGAGGGCGATCCAGATGGTCACGCCAGCAGCCAACAGGGCGCCGAAGTAGTCCGCTGAACGGCGGGCTACCTGAATACCCCGGATCACCAGGACGATGTACAACAAGACCACAAAGGATGCGCCGACCAGCCCCAGTTCCTCGCCGATGACGGCAAAGATGCTGTCGGTATGCGGCGCGGGCAGGTTGAGAAACTTCTGCTTGCTCTGCCCCAGACCGACTCCAGTCAGGCCGCCGTTGTTGAAGGCAATGATGGCCTGCTGGACGTGGTAATCGGCTTCGGTTAAATCCGAAACGCCGGATACATACGAACTCAGGCGGCCCTGGGCATAGTCCGGGCCGAGGGTCGAGACATAGACAAAGCCGATAACCCCCACGATGGCCCCGGTCAAAGCAATCTGGATCAGATCGGCACCGGCCAGGAAGAACATCACCCCGGCCACGATCACGATGGTGGCGGCGGTGCTGATGTCCGGCTGGCGCAGAACCAGACCCGCTACAATGCCCACCAGAATAGCGAAGGGCAGCAGGCCATAGGTCACACTGCGAATCTGGGTACGGCGAGAACTGAGCCAAGCGGCCATGTAGATGACCACGACCAGTTCGGCCAGCTCACCAGGCTGGAACGACCCGTTGATAAGGGCGCGGCGGGCATTGAACACGTCATCACCGAACAGGAGCACGGCGATCAAAGCGCCAATGGTCACGAGCAGGAGTATGACGGCCAACCGCCGCCAGATGCGGTAATCGACGAAGGCCAGCACCAGCAGCACAACCGTACTGATGACCATGTTGCGAACGTGCGTCATGAAGACGGTAAACTCGCTGCCGAAGCTCTGGAAGCTCCAGTCGAAGGTAGTGCTGTAGACCATCATCAGGCCGATGGCAAGCAGCAAGCCGACGACCAAGAGCATGTAGCCATCCAGCGCGGCCAGCAAACCGCGTCTGCGTTCAGCGGGGGCCGTCTCAGCAGCGACACGCGGAACCGCACGCGGCGTCGAGCGCACCGGACGCGGCACGACGGAAGGTTCACTGACAGGTGGGAGGTCGAGGATGGGTTGGTCAGCCATAAGTCCTCATTATAACGCCATCACAAGCTGGCGAAAGTGTTCACCCCGCTCGGCAAAATCGAGATAGGCGTCGTAGCTGGTTCCGCCGGGAGAGAGCAGAACCACATCGCCGGGCTGGGCGAGCGATGCCGCGCGAGAGACGGCCTCGTCGAGCGTGGTGACGCGGGTGACAGCGGCCTTGTCTCCGGCGATCTGCTCGACCATCTGCACCACGAGGTCGCCCGCATCTCCAAAGGCGATGATGTGACGGCAGCGGGTCAGCGCCAGCCGGATCATGTCCTCCCAGGGGATTTTCTTGTCTTTGCCTCCGGCCAGAAGCACCAATGGTTCGGTGAAGCTCCTCAGCGCGGCCACGACTCGTTCGGGGGCGGTGGCGATGCTGTCGTTGATGTAGGTCACGCCGCCGACCACACGGATGACTTCCAGCCGATGGGTCACTGTGTGGAAGGATCGTATGGTCGATTCCATGACGGCGGGATCGACGCCATTCACACCCGTGAGGGCGCAGGCGGCCAGCACATTCAGGACATTGTGATCGCCACGGAGGGGTCTCTCATCGCGGCTGCACACCACACGGGGTTCGCCGTTGGAACTGGCACGTCCAGAGACCAGCAGCCGCTGTCCAGCCTGGAACGCGCCATCCGAGACCATCGTCTGGGCACTAAACCAGCAGAGTTCACCCTGAACGACCTCACTCAAGGCGTGGGCATTGGCATCGTCCCAGCCCAGCACAGCGACCTCATTCGAGGATTGGTGCAGGATGATCTGGGCTTTGGCGCGGATGTAGGCTTCCATCGTCCCGTGGCGATCCAGGTGGTTGGGGGTGATGTTCAGGATCGCGCCCGTTTGTGGGCTGGTCGTCATCAGTTCAAGCTGGAAACTGGAAAGCTCGATGACGACGCAGTGTTCGGGTTCGATCTGTTCCAGCACATCCAGGAGGACATCGCCGATGTTGCCGCCCACCCAGGTTGTCCTGCCCGACTGCTTCATGATCTCGCCGGTGAGGGTGGTGGTGGTGGTCTTGCCGGCACTGCCGGTGATGCCGATGACCGGCGCAGGGCAGCGTTCCAGGAATAACTGAGCATCGTTGGAGAGCGGAATGCGGTGTTTGAGGGCTTCCTGGACAATGGGCAAGTCCAATGAAACACCACCGGAAAGACACAGCAGATCGACGCCATCCAGGAGGCTTTCAGGATGCCCGCCGAGGATGAACTCGATATCGGGAAAGTCGCTGATCTCGGAAGCCATGTTTTCCGGCGGGCGCTGATCGCTCACCAGGACGCTCGCGCCAACGGTGGGCAACCAGCGCGCCAGCGCCTTGCCCTGCCGGGCGAATCCCAGCACGGCCACTTTCTTGCCGTAGAGGGGATCGACGCGGTGCGTGCCGTTGGGGGAAGCCATAATGCACGGATGCCTTTAGAGGAGCGCCAGGGCGACGCCCAGCATCGCGCTCAACAAGCCGACCAACCAGAGCCGCTGTACGACCTGAGTCTCGCTCCACCCGCCCTTCTGGAAGTGATAGTGTATAGGAGCCATGCGGAACAAGCGCTGGCCGATGCCTGTGACCGGGTCTTTGGTGCGTTTGTAGTAGGCCACCTGGAGGATGACGCTGAGCGTTTCCAGAACAGGAACGATGGCGATAACGGGCAGCAGAATCCACTGCCCGGTCATGATGGCGACCGTGCCGAGGGTTGCGCCTAGGGGGAGCGATCCGGCATCACCCATGAACAACTGGGCGGGATGGGCGTTATACCAAAGGAAAGCGAAGCAGGCCCCAACCAGCAGGAAACAGAACTGGGTCAGGAAAATCTGTCCCTGTAAAAAGGCAATCACGCCGTAGGACGCGAAGGCGCTGGCCGTGATGATTCCGGCCAGACCGTCCATGCCGTCGGTGAAGTTGACGGCGTTGGACATGCCGATTATGTAGAAGACGGTGATGGGGATGAAGATGACCGGACTGATCTCGATGGGAAAGGGAATGAAGGGCAGAATGATCTGATTGGCGTATTGAAAGCCGCCATCGTAGAGCGAGATGATGATGGCGGCGACGGTGGCGAGAATCACCTGTCCGGCGAACTTGACGCGAGCCGGAAGGCCCTGCCCGAAGATGCCGCGTGAGGTCTGAATGCCTTCCCAATCGTCGATCATGCCGAGCAGGGAAAAACCGACCAGAACGCCGAGCGGCAGTAGAATGCTGGCTCCGGTGACGGTGCGGATGACATTGACCACGTTCAAGCCGAGGGCGATCAGGACGACCGGGATGACGATCATGATGCCGCCCATCGTGGGCGTACCCACTTTGCGCTGGTACTCTTCGCTGAGTTCCACCTGAATGATCTTGCCGATCTTCAGGCGGCGGAGAATCTCGACGAAGGGGCCGCCCCAGATGACCGCTAAAAGAAAGGCTACCACGCCGACGGTGATGGCAAAGGGAAGCTGACCTACCATAAGTTAACGACTCACCTCATTCACAGCGGCTCCCTGCTCGGCCAGGGTATTCCGAACCACATCGGGCGGTATTTCCATTAGGATCACTAAACGCTCGGCCAGACGACGGAAGATGGGCGCGACAACCTGGCTGGCCCAACGCCCAGTCGTCGGTTCATCGAGTTTAATGAAGACGATCACCTGGGGATCATCGGCGGGCAGGAACCCAATAAACGACATGATGAAGGCATCCGTCCGGTAATCGACGGGCGTTGGGATTTCGGCTGTGCCCGTCTTGCCCGCGATAGTATAGCCGGGCAGCGATGCCCCACCATCCAGCCCATTCTGGACGACGGCCACCATCATATCACGGACGATATGCGCGGTATCTGCCGAAATGGGACGGCCGAGGGCAATGGGCTGGTTGTAATTCACCTGATCGCCCTTGATGATCTTGCTGACGATGTTGGGCTGCATCATGAGGCCGTCGTTGGCGATGGCCGAGACGGCTGTAATCATCTGAAGGGGCGTGACGGCGATGCCCTGGCCGAAACTGTTGGTGAGGAGATTGCTTTCGCTCCAATCGGGGTCGCCGGGAACGTGCATGGTTCCATCGGCTTCGCCCTGGAGGTTTACACCAGACAACCGACCGAAGCCAAAACGCGACATGAAAGTATAGAAGTTGGTCGGCCCCATGCCGAGGCTAATAGTGGCTGCGCCGACGTTGAGGGACTGTACGAGTACCCCGGTGGTATCGACGACACCGTGAGCCTGACGATCCCAATTCATGACACGAATACCGGCCATGTCCAGCACAGACTGATCGTTATACGTCCAATCGCGGGTGATGGTCTGGTTTTCGAGGGCAGCCGCGACGGTGATGACCTTCATCACCGAGCCGGGTTCATATTCATTGCTGATGGCCGGATTGCCCAGGAGCGAGGCGTTCGCCACACTCTGGTAGTCGTTGGGGTCGAAAGAGGGATAGCTGGTCATGCCGAGGATGTCACCCGTGCGCGGGTTCATGACGATGATCGTCCCGCTCTTGGCCCCGGTCTCACTGATGGAAAGGGCGAGTTCGCTCTCGATGAGGTACTGGATATCGCGGTCGATGGTGAGGTAGACATCACTACCGCGGTCGGCTTCCTGTTCAGGAGGCAGATCGAAGGGGATGTCGCTGATGATCTCGCTGCGGCCGCGACCAGAGAGTTGATCCTGGAACTTGCCTTCGACGCCATAGTAGCCTTTGAGATCACCGCTAACGAAGCCCAGCACCTGGGCGGCCAGTGTGCCCTGCGGGTAGCTGCGGCGCGGGAGCTTCTCGATGGTGATGGCGACGAGGCCGAGTTCCTCGACTTGATGGCCCTGCTCGGCGCTCACGCGGGGAGCGAGCAGCACCCAGGGCAGATCACTGGAGATTTTCTGGTAGGTTTCCAGTTCGTCGAGGCCGAGGATGCCGGCCAACTGGGTGGCGGTGCGCTGCGGATTAGCCACGAGGTTCGGGCTGATGCCGATCTTGTACTCGATGGTGTTGACGGCGAGGCGCTGGCCGGAGCGGTCGTAGATGAGGCCGCGAGACGAGGCGAGGCTGATGGTGCGGTCGTAGTCTGGGCGCAGTTCATTGACGACCTCGACCGGAAGCTGCTGGAACGACAGCATCTTGAGCAACAGGATACCGCTCAGGACGATCATCCCGATGAGGACGAAGGGAAGCCGCTGATTGAAGACATCGGCCGGATTGGGCGCGTTCTGTACACCAGTTGCCATCAGCCGCCTCCGCTAAAACCCTGGAACTGCTGGACGAGGGAATCCCACTGCTGTTGAAGCCAGCCGATGAAGGATTCATCGTAGACCGGAGCCGAGGTGGTCAGCGGGGGAGCAGAGCTTGTCACTGCGGCCGCGCCGGGTTCGGTCTGCTCACGATTGGGATTGTAGCCCAGCACATACAGGTACTCGATTTCGGTCTCTTCAGCCAGACGGAAGCCCATCTCCTGGGCGCGGGCGAGGAGCCGGGGCACGCTGCGAAGCTGGGAGATTTCCGAGCGAAGCTGCTCGTTGGTTTGTTGAAGCTGGTTGCGCTGGGTGATGAGTTCTTCAAGCTGGCGGCCGAGGGTGGCGACGGAGGAAGCCTGGGCCAGATAGAGCGCGCCGATGATGATGGCGATGAAGACGCTCAGGCCGATGACCGCAACGGCCTGCCGCTGGAAGCGCCAACCGCTATCTCCACGCATGGCGTGGCTGAACCAGTTCTGTGACATTCCCGCTAAACCCTGTTGACCGATTCTTTGTGATCCTCACCCCCCAACCCCCTCTCCACTGCGTGGCAGAGGGGGAGATAATCCATGGTTGAAGGAGAGGAACACATCAAGTTCATTCTAGACTCTGAAGTCGCCTATACACATTTTTCCACGATTCGCAGTTTCGCGCTGCGGCTGCGCGGATTCCGGCTGATCTCCTCGTCACCGGCAACGATGGGTTTGGAGGTCAACAGGCGGACTTCGGCACGGTGGCCGCAGATGCAGACGGGTGTTTTCGGCGGGCAGAGACAATCGGTGCTGGCCCGCTTGAAGGTCTGCTTGACGATGCGATCCTCCAGGCTGTGAAAGCTGATGACGGCCAACCGCCCCCCGGGAGCCAGCAAGTCGATGGCTTCCGGGAGCGCCCGCTCGACCACGCCCAGTTCGTCGTTCACGGCGATCCGAAGGGCCTGAAAGATGCGCGTAGCCGGATGTATTGTAGCGCCTTTCCGCCGAGGGGACACGCGCTCGATAACCTCGGCCAGTTCGCGGGTGGTGTGGAGCGGGCGGGATTCAACGATGGCGCGGGCGAAGCGACGACCCTGGGGTTCCTCGCCGTAGCGGAAGAAGATGCGGGCGAGGTCAGCCAGGTCGGAGTGGTTGACCAGATCGGCAGCCGTGAGGCCATCATCCTGGGGGTTGAAGCGCATATCGAGGGGGCCATCGCGCAGGAAGGCGAAGCCGCGTTCGGGGCGGTCGATCTGCATGGAGGAGATGCCGAGGTCAAGCAGAATGGCCTCAACGTGATCCCAGCCGAGGCGGGCGGCCTCGGCTCGCATGGTCGCATAGCTGGCGTGGGCGATATCAGCGCGGGTTCCGAAGGGCGCAAGGGCTGCCTGAGCGATCTCAAGGGCGGAGGGGTCGAGGTCGAGGCCGAGGACTGCGCCCGCGCCGTGTTCAAGGAGGGCGCGGGAGTGTCCACCCGCGCCGAGGGTTCCATCGATCAGGCGGGCAGCGGGCAGCAAGTATTCGAGTACGGCGTCCAACAGGACGGGAATGTGCGGCATGGTCACAGGCTCAGCTTGAGGAGCTGTTCGGCTTCGGCGAGGGACTCGGAGACGTGGTTGAGGGTGGAGCGCCAGTGACCGGGTTCCCAGAGTTCGAGGAAGGTTTCCATCCCGGCGATGAGGACTTCGCTGTGGAGAGAAGCATAATCCCGGAGGTAGCCGGGGATGGAGACGCGGCCCTGGCGATCCAGGGTGAGTTCGACCGCGCCGGAGAAGAGGAGCCGACGGAGAGCACGGGCGGTCGGGTGGGTGATGGGCATCTGGTTGAGGTGTTCGGAGAGATCGCGCCAGGTATCCTGGGGGTAGATGACCAGATTGCGGTCAAGTCCACGGGTGAGGATGGCCTGGGGGGTGAGATGGGAACGGTAGCGGGCGGGGATAATCAGCCGCCCTTTTTCATCCAGTTGATGGGAATACTCGCCCCAGAACATCCTGTACCACCCCAGAAGGCGCTCGGCAGACCGGCATGATGGGGTGAATTATACCACATTATCCCGCAATGAATGGCTAGAATCCCACGGGGGAAAAGTTAATGGTTGATAGTTTATAGTTGATAGAAAAAAGCTGATAGCTATTAGCTTGTGGCTTATAGCGATACAAAGGAGATTGTGAGTTGTCGCAAATGGCGGCAATGGCGTCAGTGCCGCCGATGACAGTTGTGTCAGTGAGAGAAGAAAAGTTAATATTTGATAGTTTATGGGTAGCTTTTAGCTGATAGCTTTTAGCTTCTAGCCATACAGAATGCTCCAGGCAGCGGCGATGTGAGAAATGATAAGAAAAGTAAGAATGAGAATGTGAGAATCTTGAGAATCGTCCGAAATGTCGTCCATGCCGGACGGACAAATTGGCACAAATGGCGGCAATTTCGGCAATTTCGGCAGTTGCGGAACGGCAATTGTGTGCCGAATGCCTTACATGCAAGCAGCGATTTGCCAGAAATGCTGTAACTACTCAGGGGGTAGGCAGGAGGACAGGACGATTGGCGAAAGCGGAGCAAAGAGCATCGAAGATACCGATACC